>SMWZ01000214.1 GCA_004356455.1 Deltaproteobacteria bacterium | reverse complement strand
TGCCAGCGGTCTTCTTCTTCGGGGTCTTCTTCTTCGCGGTCTTTTTCTTCGCGGGCTGCTTGCGAGCCGCCTTCTTACGCACGGCCTTCTTGGGCCGAGCCTTCTTGCGCGCCGGCTTCTTGCGCCGGGCCTTCTTGCGAGTCGGCGTCTTGCGCTGGGCCTTCTTGCGCACGGTCTTACGCCGGGCCTTCTTGCGCACGGCCTTCTTGCGCGTCGGCTTCTTGCGCGTCGGCTTCTTGCGCCGGGCCTTCTTGCGGCTGCTCTTCTTGCGCGCGCTCTTCTTTCGCCCCTGCTTGCGGGCGGGTCTGCTGCGGCGAACGGCCATCTCTCTACCCCCGATCCGATATTACGCCAGTCGACCCAGGGGTCAACTAGGGCGTGGCCCGAGTCGCCGTCGCGGCGGACACCTGCCCGCGCTCCGCACGCAGCCGAGCCAGCGAGGTGACGGCCGATCTTGCCTCAACATCACCCACCCCAGCGTGTCGGCGACGACCGGGCTCTCGGGCATGCCCTCCCGCGCTTCCCGCGCCAGCTCGAGTGCTCGATCCAAATCCCAGGGGGTCGGGTCCTCGGCCGAGGCCAGTAGCCAGGCCAGGTTGTGCTTGACGCCCGGCGGGTCGGGGTCGAGGCGAAGCCAGGACTCGTAGACCTCGATCACCTCGGGCGTCTGTCCCTCGCGCTCATACTCGGACACCAAGGTGACGTAGATCCGGGTGCTCGTCGGATCCGCTGGCTATGCCCGTCGGAGCAGCGGCTCGGCTCGGGCGTACTCACCCATGCGCGCGTAGAGCCAGCCGAGTTGCATCCGCACCCGCACCACGTCGGGCTGATCCCGACCGAAGGCACTCGCCCTGACCTCCAGCTGTCCCTCACGGAGGTCGAGGGCGCGGGCGAGCAGCGGCTCCGCGCGCGCGTAATCCCCGGTGTTGTAGTAAAGGAGGCCCAGGTTGCTGAGCGCCCCGGCCACCAGCGGATGCATCGCAGGGAGTGCCTCCTCTCACAGCGCCAGCGCGCTCACCAGCAGGGGCTCAGCTCGGCCGGGATCTCCCAGTGCCCGGTAGAGCAGGCCCAGATGCGTCTGCGCGTTGGCCAGCTTCAGGCTCCTCGAGGGACGCATCGCCTGGTACAGCGGTAGGGCGCGTTGCAGCAGCGGCGCCGCAGGTTCGAGGTCCCCCGAGGCTCGATAGGAGAGACCCAGGTGGGTGACCAGTCGGGCGATCATGGGATCGTTGGCTGGGAGGACGCTCTCCTGGATCGTGAGCGCACGCTGGTAGAGCGCGGCCGCGCTCAGGCAGCGCCCGGCCTGGTACTGCTGCCGCGCACTCAGCGTCAGCCGTGCGGCCTCGTCCGCGTCGGAGTACACGCCTCCCGCCGCGCATCCCAGGGACACGCTGAGCCACATCCAGCAGGCCGGCCTCGCGATTCGGCCCCAGCCACGGGGCCGATGCTTTGGGGTCCAGGCCCGGGTGCGGGGGTTGCACCCATGTCCAAGTCCCAGCATGAAGACCAGCATGCCCACCGGGGCCGGTGGGATCAGCCAGACTTCTGAAAACGGGCCGGGTCGCAGGCGGCGAGTCCGGCCGGCAGCTTCCCCGACAAGATCCAGTCCGCGACGGCCAGCCCGGTGAGCGGGCTCAACAGCACGCCCCTGCGGTAGTGTCCGGCCGCCAGCGTGAGCCCGGAGACTCCGGGCAGGGGGCCGATCAGCGGCAGGTCATCGGGCGTACCGGGGCGCAGCCCCGCCCAGGCCTCCCGGAAAGTGCAGTCAGCGAGCGACGGCATCACCCGGGTCGCGCCCGCGAGCAGCGCGGCGATGCCCGCAGCCGTGGTGCGCACGTCGAAACCCGCGTGCTCCACGGTCGCCCCCACGCGCAAGCTGTCGTCCCGCGGCACCAGGTAGGTGCCCGCCCCCCAGATCACACACGGCAGCTCGGGCTGCGGGGCCTCGAGGGAGATCATCTGTCCCTTCACCGGCTGGATGGGGAGGTGCAGCGGCCCCCACTCCTCGGCCAGCCCGGTCCACGCGCCCTGGCAGAGCACGACATCCGCCGCTGCGATCTCACCGGCCGAGGTGCGAACGCCGCGTACGCGCTTCTTATCCCACAGCAGCCCCGACACCGTCGTACCCAGTTGAAACCGGGCCCCGCGCCGGGCGGCGGCACCGGCATACGCGCGCGTCAGCAGAAAGCCATCCACGTGGCCTTCGCGCGGCGACCACAGCCCACCCTCGATGGCAGGCGCGAGACGCGGCTCGCGCTCTCGGACCTCCTGGCCGTCGAGCCAGCGGCAGCCGTGCGCCTCCAGTCGAGCGGCGCGGGCACGCAGCGGCTCCACCTCGTCCGCCTCCCCCACCCGGAGCAAGCCGCTCTCCAGATAGCGGGGATCGATGCCCGAGAGCTCCCGAATCTCTGCAATCAAGCTCGGGAACAGGTCGAGCGACTCGAGGCCGAGCTGGAAGCCCGCGCCCTCGTCCGGGGATTCCGTGATGGGAGCGAGCATGCCAGCCGCAGCGCGCGAGGCATGCGCGCCCACACGATCCCGCTCCACCACGACCACCGACGCACCCATGCGGGAGAGCGCGAAGGCCACGGAACAGCCGATCACCCCACCCCCCACGACGACGACATCATGACTGCGCATCGCGATTCCCTCGGACGAGCGTACGTGAGTAGCTTAGAATCCGCGTCCGTGACACGCGAGGCGAAGCACCGAAGGATCGACCTGCCCGAACGCGGCGTCGAGCTCAACCTACTCGATTGGGGCGGCGACGGGCCACTGGCTCTGCTGAGCCATGCCAACGGCTTCTGCGCCGCGATGTGGGAGCCGCTTGCGAAGACGCTGCGGAAAAACTTCCGGGTCCTGGCCTTCGACGCGCGCGGGCACGGCGACTCGACCAAGCTCTGGGAGCGCGAGGCCTACAGCTGGGATCAGTTCGTAGAAGACCTGATCGCGATCAGCGAGCGACTCACACGCGAGTATGAGCTGGCGCGCGTGGAGTTCGCGATTGGACACTCCTTCGGAGGCTCGGCCACGCTGGTGGCGGCGGCGCAGCGACCGGATCTCTTCGGCCGCATCGCCATGCTCGATCCGGTGGTGGTGCCCCCGCCCGAGCTCTTGCAGCTCTTCCCACGCGATGGATCCGCCAGAATCCTGGGGAAGATCGCGCGCAAGCGCCGCAACCTGTGGCCCTCGCGTGAGGTCGTGCGGGAGTCGTGGCAGGAGCGGGAGCCTTTCCGCAGCTGGGATTCCCGCGCCTTCGACCTCTATCTAAGTGAGGGCCTGCGGGAACGTGCGGACGGTCAGGTGGAGCTCAAGTGCCCGGGCGAGATCGAGGCCATGATCTACGAGACGCACTCGCGTCCGGATACCTTCGGCGCCGCCAAGAAGCTGCGCCAGCCGGCCCTGCTGGTCTGGGCGAGCGGCGGAGACTTTCCGCTTGCGTGGTATCAGAAGCTCGCGGACTCGGCGTCGCAGATGCGGCTGGTCGAGTTCGACGCCAATCATCTGCTGCCGATGGTCGCCCCCGACCGCGTCGCAGAGCTGCTGCTGCGTTTCGGCTCGGAGGCTTGAGCTGGCAACGCTTCAGGCGCGAACAGGCTTGCGCGCCACGATGCGCGCCAGCGAGCGAGCGTCGATCCAGCCCTCGCGGTAGTACACGATCTCGAGCGGCGCGCAGAGCGTGAGAAGCTCATTGCTCTCCAACAGGAAGCGCGCCCCGGGGCGGGCGTGACGCTCGAGATTGCGACGCGTGGGCAGCTCGCACACCAGCACCCCGCCCGGCTCGAGGCGCTCCCGCAGCTGAGGAAAGAGATCGCGTTGCAGGTAGTTGAAGCAGCTCAGCAGCGCGAAGGGACCCGGAGGCAACGGGCGCTGCTCGAGATCCAGCTCCAGCGTCTCGAGCTCGACCCCCTGAGCGCGCGCCGCGTCACGCGTGAGCTCGAGCCCCACGGGTGAAACATCGACGGCGGTAACGTGCAGACCCCGTCGGGCCAGCCAGCAGGCGACGCGCCCCGCCCCCGAGGCCACGTCCAGCGCGCGTCCCTTGCGCGGGATCTCGTTCGTGAGTGCGTCCAGCCACGCGGGCGCTTCCTGGCTCGCGTGTGAGCCCTCGCGAAAGCGGCGGTCCCAGCGCTCGCGGTCCTCTAACGCCACGCGCGAGTCCCTAGCGCCGCGCTCCCCAGGTGTTCCAGGAGGTGACCTCGCGGCCTGGGATGCGGCGCGCGGGCTTGAATTCCTCGCCGGTGAAGTAGGCGATGGGCAGGAGTGCGGCCTGCGTGATGTTCTCGGGCATGCCGAGCAGCTTCGCGATCTGCGCTTCCGCGGAGAGGTGCAGCGTGGTCCAGGCGGAGCCGAGCCCGCGTGAGCGCAGGGCAAGCATGAGCGACCAGAGCGCGGGTAGGATCGAGCCGTAAAGCGAGGCCTGAGCCAACGGGCCTGCGGTCTCCACCCGACCCTCCACACAGCCGATCAGATGCACAGGCACCTCGTGCAGGTGCTCGGCCAGATACCAGGCCGAGTCATATACACGCGCCTCCTGCGCGCGGCGCGGATCCCCCTCTGGATAGCGCGGCTCCGCGCCCTCCAAGGTATTCAGGTACTCCCTAAGGGGAGGCTTGTAATAGCCTGCGATCTCTCGCTTTTTATCCGCATCAGTCACGACCAGAAAGTGCCAGTTCTGGGAGTTGGATCCGGTCGGGGCCTGGATCGCCAGCTCGATGCACTCCTCGATCAACTCGGGCGGAACCGGGCGCTCCAGGTCCAGACGCTTGCGCACCGAGCGGGTGGTGGTGAGCAGGTGGTCGACGGTCTTGAGATCCACGGGTTTTCCTCAGTGGTGAAAGAGACGGACGCCGGTATGGACCAGGCTCATGCCGTGCTCGCGGCAGGCCGCCTCGATCTCCGCGTCGCGGTTCGAGCCGCCGGGCTGCGCGATGTAGCGCACTCCGTGGCGAGCAGCATGGTCGATGTTGTCACGGAAGGGAATGAAGCCGTCTGAGACCAGGCAGACGCCTTCGAGCCGGGAGACCCAGGCCCGCCGGTCCTCCGCGCCCAGCAGCTGCAGCGGCTCCTCCAGTCGCTCTCCGAGGTCACGCGCCTCGTCTGCGGTGAGGTCACCCTCGATGAAACGCACGCGCCAGTTGATCCGATCCTGGCGCTTGACGCCCTTCCGGAAGCGCAGGCCAAGCACCTTCGGGTGTCGACCCAGGTGCCAGGTGTCGGCCTTTGCGCCCGCCAGCTTGGTGCAGTCCACGCGCGACTGCTGACCCGCCCCGATTCCAATCATCTGGCCGTCGAGCGCGTAGCCCACCGAGTTGGACTGGGTGTACTTGAGCGTGATCAGTCCCAGCACCAGGTCGCGTCGGGCGGCCTCGCTGAGCTCACCGCACACGACGTTGTCCAGGTCAGCGAGCGTGATGGCGCGGTTGTTGCGGTCCTGCACCAGCTTCACGCCGAAGACCTCGCGCGTCTCGCGCTCCGGCGGCACGAAGTCGGGATCCGCCTCGAGCACGACGAAGGCCCCACCCTTCTTGGCCGAGAGCGTCTTCAAGGCGGCGGACTCGTAGCCGGGCGCGACAATGCCATCGGAGATCACGCCCTTGAGAAACTCGGCCGTGGCCTCATCCACAGGCTCCGAGAGCGCAACGAAGTCACCGAAGGAGCTCTTCGGATCCGCCCCCCGTGCGCGTATGTACGCAAGTGCGGGTGCGGTCAGCTTCCGGCCCCCAACCTCGTAGGCCCGGGCCAGATCCCCGGGCAGGTCCACCGCCACCGCGGCTCCGGCCGGGGAAACGTGCTTGAAGCTGGCAGCAGCCGCGAGGCCGAGTGCGGCCCGCGCCTCGGCCACGAGCTGCCAGGCGTTGAGCGCGTCCAGAAAGTTGATCAGCGATGGCGTACCGTTCAGGAGCTGAAGCGGCATCTTTCCCGACTCGAGGGCTTCAGCCACCGAGTAAGCCTGGTGCGGGTTACAGCCGTATTTGAGCCGCATGCTCTCTCCTCCTACGCGGACCCCCGCCGCCGGATCGCTGCACCTGAAGCAACGCGCCTGCAGGCGCGTCCACCGAGGGGCGCGCAAAGGCCGCGTCGTCCCGGGCACCACGCTTGCAATCTGTCGTTCCGGGATAAAGCCCGGGAGAAAATACCATGTCCGTCAAAGCGAATGATCCACGGCCCGCGAGCGGGGACGCCATGCGCGCCCAGCTCCTCGGCCGCAGCCTGGCGGGGCTCTTCTGGCTCGTGATCGTGCTCGTGTCCTGCCTCACCTTCTCTCTCTAAGCTGCCGAACTCTTGGGGCTGGCGGCTGCGGAGCAGCGAGTCCCGGCGCGCTGTCAGTCCACTCTACGCGTGAGTCGGGTAAGATATGACGGACCGTCAGTTCTTGCCCGCGCCCCGACCTGGCGAGTCGAGTGAGGCAGTGTGAGCCCCGGATACCTGATGGGATTGGACGTCGGCGGCAGCGGGGGGCGCTGCCTGCTGGTCAACGTCGAGAGCGGCCAGGTGGTCACCGCATTGCGGGGCTGGGAGCATCGTGTCGTCCCCGGAACCGCCGGACTGGGCTTCGATCTGGATCTGGAGTCCCTGTGGGCGCGCCTGGGAGAGGCCAGCCGCGAGGCGCTCGAGCGAGCGGGCGCGCGCCCCGAGCAGGTGCTCGGCATGGCCGTGACGAGCATGCGCTTCGCCCTGGTCGTGGTGGATCGCGCAGGGCGGGCCGTGTTCGGCGCGCCCAACCGCGACGGCCGCGCGGGCCTGCAGGCACTCGAGCTGGCACGCGATCACGGCGAGGAGATCCACCGCCGCAGCGGCCACTGGCCGAGCGCGGTCTTCGCGCTCGCGCGATTGCGCTGGCTGGCGACCAACGCCGAGACCTGGAAGCGCGCAGACAAGGCGCTCGCGCTCAGCGACTGGGTGACCTATCGCCTGTGCGGAGAGCTCGCGAGCGAGCCCTCTCAAGCGGGCCACAGCGCGCTGCTCGATCTCGACGCCGACGACTGGGCCTGGGATCTGATCGAGCGGCTGGAGCTGCCACGTAAACTTTTCCCCCCGATGCATCCCTGCGGCCACCCCCTGGGCACGCTGCGCGAGGAGGCCGCGTCCGCACTCGGCCTGCGCACAGGCACGCCCGTCGCTCTGGGGGGAGGCGATACCCAGTGCGCGCTGCTGGGCGCGGGCGCGGTTGAAGCGGGAGAGTTCACCGCGGTCGCGGGCACGACCGCGCCCGTTCAGCTGGTGTTGGACACGCCGCTGAGGGATGCGGAGGCCCGGCTCTGGGCCGCACGACACGTCGTTCCCGAACGCTGGGTGCTGGAGAGCAACGCCGGCCCGCTGGGAGAGGTGCTCGACCGCTTCGCCCGCGTCCTCTACCCGGACGCGCCGCACGCGATCGCTCGCCTCGCTGCCGAGGCCCAGTCCTCGCCCATCGGTGCGGGCGGCATCCTCTCGAACCTCGGCGTGGCGCTGATGAACGGGCGCGAGATGTCCGTTCCCATCGGCAGCATCACGCTCAGCCACATAACCCTCCCCTCCGAGGATCCCGCGGCGCGTGGACAGGTGGGACGGGCCCTCCTGGAGGGCATGGCGTACGGCCTGCGCGCCAACGTCGAGCAGCTGCGGGCCGCATCCGGAAGAGAGCTCTCGGCGCTGCGGCTGACGGGCGGCATGTCCCGCAGCGCTGCCTGGTCGCAGCTGCTGAGCGACGTGATGCATGTACCGATCGTCGTGCCGGCCACGGTCGAGGCCAGTGCGCTGGGCGCGGCGATCTGTGCCGGTGCGGGTGCCGGCGTGTTCAAGGACCTGCTCGAGGGCAGCGCAGCCCTGGTGCGCAGCGGGCGGGAGTACACACCCGAACCTGACCACGCCGAACGCTACGAGGCCTGCTACCAGGACTGGCGGGAATTCCAGCAGGCACGCGAGCCGGCGGACAAGCTGGCCGCGCAGATCGCGCTGCGCGCGATCCTGAGCACCCCCGACCCTGCGCAGGCCGAGCGGGGCCCGCGCTTCCGTCCGCGCATCCTGGTCACGGCGGACCTGGATTCCGCAGGCCTGGCCGCGCTGCGCTCGCTGGGCGAGGTGGAGTACGCCAGCTACCGCGAGGCCATGCGCCTGCTGACTGGCCCCGATCTGGCGCGGGCCCTGGCCGGCTACGACGTCTTCGTCACCGAGATCGATGTGGTGGACGTGGCGGCGCTGCGCGAGCTGCCGGAGCTGCGCGTGATCGTCGTCTGCCGGGGCGATGCGGTGAACACCGACCTCGCGGCCTGCTCCGCGCTCGGTATTCCCGTGCTGAACACGCCGGGACGGAACGCAGATGCCGTCGCGGACCTGACGGTGGGCTTCGCGCTCATGCTGGCGCGCAAGCTGCCGGAGGCTTCGGCCTTTCTGCGCGAGCCGGGTGGGGAAGCCGGCGACATGGCCCGCATGGGCCAGGCCTTCCAGCGCCTGCGCGGTCGCGAGCTCTGGCGCAAGACGATCGGGCTCATCGGTCTGGGCGCCGTGGGTCGAGGCGTGGCACGGCGCCTGCGCGCGTTCGGCGCACGCATTCTGGTGTACGACCCCTACCTGCCGGAGGAGAGCGCGCGCATGGCAGACGCGGAGCCCGTCTCGCTCGAGGTGCTGCTGGCCGAGAGCGACTTCGTGAGCCTGCATGCAGCCGTAACCGACGACTCGCGCGGACTGATCGGCGCCGCGGAGCTCGCGCGGATGAAGCCCGGTGCGTATCTGATCAATACCGCGCGCTCCGCGCTCATCGACGAAGAGGCCCTCATCGAGGCCCTGCGCTCGGGGCATCTGGGGGGGGCGGCGCTCGACGTGTTCGCTGTCGAGCCCCCCGGCCCGGATCATCCCTTGCTCGCGCTGCCGAACGTGATCGCGACGCCCCACGTGGGCGGGAACACGGTGGAGGTCTCGGCACACCAGGGCCTGATCGTGGCCGAGGAGCTCGAGCGCCTGCTGGACGGGGAGCGGCCGCAGCATCTGCTCAACCCCGAGGCCCTGCAGGACTTCAGCTGGCAGAGCCCGCGCAAGCCGCAGGACCCCGAGCTGCTGGAGCGGCTAGCCTCCGGACCCGGGCCGGCGGTGACCGATCTGCAGCAGAAGAAAACTTCGGCCCCCCCCCAGGCGGCCAAGAAAGAGAGGTCGAAAGCAGCCATGCCAACGCCAGCGTCGAAGACGACGGATACGGGCGCGATCCGCTCCCAGATGGAGCGCATCCTGCGTGATTTCGTGGGGCGCGTGCAGCAGGACGAGAAGCTGCAGGCCTTCGCAGGGGGGAAGGATGTGATGCTGCAGTTCTCCCTCACGGACCTGGACCTCGAGTTCTACATCGGCTTCCAGGGAGACGCGGTGCACAGCAACCTGGGTGCAGCCCCGGAGTCCGCCGGGGTGCAGCTCAAGATGGGAGCCGATGTACTGGACGGGATGATGACGGGCCGCGTCAACGCCATGCAGTCCGCGATGAGTGGCAAGCTCTCCTTCAGCGGCGATACCGCGAAGGCCATGACCCTTCAGCACATCCAACGTGATCTGAGCCGCCTCTACAGCGAGGCGCGCGAGGAGATCGGTGATCCGGGCGACCTGAGCGCACTGGCGCAGGAAGGCGCCGCCGCGGCGACGCCCGTGGGCCAGGACGATCCGCGCCAGCAGCTGGTCAACATCGTGAACGAGCTCTATTCCACTCAGCTCATCACGGCCACGGGCGGGAACGTGAGCGTGCGTATTCCGGGGACCGACGAGCTCTGGATTACGCCCAGCCAGCTCTTCAAGGGCGACCTGAGCCCGGAGATCCTGGTGCGCATCAATCTGGATGGCGAGAGCCTGGACAAGGGCGCGCGCTCACCCTCGAGCGAGCTGCTCATGCACTGCGCCGTCTACAAGGCCCGTTCCGACGTGCAGTGCGTGGTGCACGCCCACGCGCCCCACGCCACCATCCTGGCCAACGCCGAGCTGCCCTTCCTGCCGATCTCGACTGAAGCGGCTTTCTTCGCCGACCTGCCGCGCATCCCCTTCGTGATGCCGGGTACGCAGGCCCTGGGCGATGCCATCGTCGAGGCCATGGGCAAGGGCTGGGCGGTGCTGATGCAGAACCATGGGCTGCTGGTGGCCGGCCGCAGCCTGCGCCGCGCCGCCGACATGTGCGAGATCATCGACCGCAGCTCCGAGGTGATCCTGGGCTGCTACGCCGTCGGCAAAGAGCCCCCTACCCTGCCCAAGGACACGGTCGACATGCTGCGCAAGATGGGCGACCTGATCGCCTGACTAGCGCGGTATCGGCGAGCTGAGCTCGCCTGCGCGCACTTCGCTCGGCTACGCCTCGCTGCGCGGTCCTTCGGACCTTGCAGTTCTAGCCAGCGCGGTATCGGCGAGCTGAGCTCGCCTGCGCGCACTTCGCTCGGCTACGCCTCGCTGCGCGGCCCTTCGGACCTTGCAGTTCTAGCCAGCGCGGTATCGGCGAGCTGAGCTCGCC
>SMWZ01000213.1 GCA_004356455.1 Deltaproteobacteria bacterium | reverse complement strand
GCGGTGGAGCCGATCACCACCTACGACAGAAGTCCGATCGAGCACCTGGGCAACGGCTCATCGAGTCGGGAGCAGGAGATTCTCGAGGAGCTCCGCGGCCTCGGCTACCTGGACTAGCCGAGCGCAGCCTCACTCGAGGTAGCCCAGTCCGCGCAGCTGCTCCTCCATCTCAGGCGTCAACTCGTCACCCGGCCCCGCGGTCCGGGGCCCAGCAGCCAGATAGGCCGCGAGGGCTTCCAGCAAGCCCTGAGCTCTCTCGCCTTCACTCTGTATAAGGTTCCGATCCTCGCCGGGGTCCACGCTCAGATGGTAGAGCTCGGCATCACCACTGGCCTCGTGAGCGATGAGCTTCCATGCACCATCCCTCACGCTTGCCATCGGGATACCCGCGTGGCGCTTATAGGCCGAGTTCCTGAGCTCGGCGTAGGCCGGGCGGCTCTCATCGCACACACCCGCCCGCAGCTCCTTTGCAAAGCTTCGGCCGTCGAGCATCTGGGGCGGCTGCAGACCGATGAGCTCGAGGATCGTAGGCATCAGATCGACAAGGGCGCGCTGACACCGGAGTCGTGAGTCTTCAGAAACTCGCCCCTTCCAGATGACCACCAACGGCACACGCAGCGCGGGATCGTAGAGCGTGGTGCCGTGATGCATCCAGCCGTGCTCCATCAGATCCTCACCGTGGTCCGAGGTGATCACCACGAGCGTATCGTCGAGCACTTCCAGCCCCTCCAGCTCCTCCCACAGATCCGCGAACGCATCATCGAGGTAGCGTATTTCCGCGTCATACAGCGCTCCCAGGTGAGCGATCTCCGCGGGCCGAAGCGACACGACTCCGTTATTGATGGCGAAGGACGCCTCGACCGGGTAGGACTGAGCCCAGCGTCCATCGTAGTCGGTCTCGAATCTCTCGAGCTCCCTACGGGGTGGCTCGTAGGGACTGTGGACCTGATAGGTGTGGAGAAACACGAAGAAGCGCGTGTCGCGCTGCTCGGCAAGCCAGTCCCGCGCCAGCTTGAAGGTATCGCGTGCGTTACCGCTGAACTTGTTCGTGCCCCTGTCCGGACCGTTGTGATAGAGATCGAAGCCACGACCGAACCCGAAGAAGGAGTGCACGAAGCCACCTTCCGTGAAGGCAGCCGTCAGATAGCCGGCGCGCCGCAGGATCTCCGCAAGCGTCTCGGCCTCTGGACGCACCCCCTGCTCCGGGTAGGCGCGATGCCGGGGCGGGCTCAGCCCCGTGAAGATCGACCAGTGAGAGGTCAAGGTGCTCGGGTAAGGTGCGATGACATCCTCCACCATCGCTCCCCGTTTCGCCAGCCGGTCCAGGAAAGGGGTGGTGGGCCGGTCGTAGCCGTAGAGACCCGTTCGATCGGCTCGGAGGGTATCGAAGACGACGAGCAGCACGTTGGGAAGCGCGGTCTTTCTACGGCGAAGCACTCGCGGCACGGCCCAGGTTCCGGTCGACTTTGGAGCTCCTGGTTTGATATTGGGCGGGTAGTTGATGATGAAACGGAGCTTTACCGGTGAGCCGATGCTCTCGGGCAGGTTGATCCGAAACGGGAGCCACTGGTCCGGAGGAAAGTCGACCGTTCCCGTCTTCTCCAGCAGAAGGGCGTGGCCCTCCGCGCCCTCCGCCAGCAGCCGGAACGTGGGTCGGTCACCCTCCTGGAGTTCGATGCCGTAGGTCTTCATACCGATGGCGCCCGAAACCTGTGTGGAAGGGTGAACGTCCAGCGGCTCCGAGCTAAAGTCGTAGATGGGTGGCCACTTTCCTCGACGGGCATGCGGGACCAGGGACGCGCGCGCCACGGGAGGCAGCTCGAGCTCCTTGAGCATGATCTCGCCCGCTGCCAGCGCCGCTTCGAGCGGTACCTCCGCTCCCAACTGAGGCAGCTGAGCGGCCGGGTCCGGACCGCAGGCTGCAGCTGCCGCTACCAGAAGTACCGAGAACGCTCGTCTATACGGAGCTCGCGCGAATGCGGCCATATGTGCGTACAAAGCTCACCGCCCCCAGCCAATAGATCACCAGAAAGAGCAGGATCACTGTCGTGAAACCATACGTCATTGCGATGATGATGCTCGTCACCGAGCCAACGACGGTCAGGCAACCGTTGACGGCCCAGGCCCAGGCGACAAAATCGCGATTGATGGCCGAGGTGAGCCGGATCCCGTACGGGAAGAACATGCCGAGCACGCCTCCGAGCGGCGCGCAGAGTAGCACCGTTACGAAAATCCGAAGCGTGAGCGGCGCCGAGAGCAGCGCGTCGAAGACGAACGGCAGGGCCAGTACATAGAACAGAACCAGCGTCGTCAGAACACCGACTAGTGCCGGCAGCGTGCGTCGCGGATCATCCGGCAGACGGCCGCTCAGATAGGCTCCAACGCCCGCAAAAGTAAGGAAGGAGAAAAGCATGACGGTCAAAGAGTATGTGGGATAGCCGAGAAAGAGAATGAACTTCTGCACGAAGCTGATCTCCGCGAAGATGAAGCCCATTCCAAGTGCCGCGAAGTAGCAAAGGAAGCCCCAACGACCCGGCATTCGACTCGCCTCCCCACGGACGCGAGTGAGTGGGAGAACGATGGCAAGAACAGAGAACAGAATGGCCAGAAGCAGGATCAGGGCCAGCACGAGCTGACCTGTGGCCAGGGTATGACCCTTGTCGATCTCGTCGCGATGCTCGAAGAGATGACGCCACTTGTAGTAGCTGAAGAAGAACGGACGGTCGTCCCTCGTCGCCTTCAGGTTCAGGAACGTATCCTCGAAGAATACCTCGCGTTCGGCGGGCGTGCTCTGCAAGAGCGTGCGGAACAGCGCTTGCTGTCAGCCCGGACGATTCGGCAGGTACCAGGCTTGGAGCTGGTTGTCATCTATGAAACGCTCCATGGCCGAGATCTCGTCCTCGGTAAACGGTTGGCGCTTGGTCAAGACCTCGAGCTTCGTGATCCCCCGATCCAAGGCCACCACCATGACGTGCTCGTGTGGCCGCTCCACACCGAGCTCGCGCAGCGCGTCGTACGAGACCGAGACGAAGCGAAGCGCGTGCCGTGGATACCCCTTGCTCGGATGATAGTCGAGCGTGCCGATGCTCAGGAGTCCGTCCTCGCGAAGCACGCGGAAGTAATCGAGGTAGGCATCCACCGTATAGAGGTAGTTCTCCGACAGGATATAGGCTCCGCTCGACAGAGCTGCGAGCGTGTCCACTCCAGTGATCTGGATTATGTCGAATCTCTGATCGGTCGATCGAACGAAGTGACGCCCTTCCGCGGCGTGGATCTTTATGTCTGGCTGGTCGTATAGGCCTCCCGTCCACTCGCGAAACTGGTGCGTAATCAGGTCGACCGTCACGGGATCGAGCTCGGCCCCCGTGATGCGGGAGGCCCCGTTCTCCACGGCGATGATCACATCCGCTCCTCCACCAACACCGATGATCAGAACCTCCGGTTCATCTCGAACAACGTAGGGGGCCGTGAGCACGTGGTGACGGAACATCTCGAAGCCCCGTCGCTCCTCCGTGACCTGGTACATGATGGCCGCAGCCCCTCCATCATGCACGATCATGCGAAACGGAGGACGATAGCCCTCGTAGCTGGGACTGATCCCCTGCCTTCGATATCCCCCAATCGAGGCTTCGCTGCCACGATAGCCCACCATGTCCGTGCGGAAGATGGAGGTCCAGCGCGAGTAATAGGTGACCTGTCCGAGGTAGGCAGAAATGAACTTGTCCTTGGCCGGAGTAAACGGGAGCCAGCCGGGAAGAGGACCGATCAGGGCCAGCACGACCACGGCGAGCACGAGGTTGCTGTTGCGAACCAGGGGAGCGGCCCGGCCGGCGGCAATGACTCCGCTTGCAGCAAACACGAGCGCGACCAGGATAACGACACGCGGAGTTTCCAGCCACTCGATGGCCAAGACCACCAGCGCGCAGCCCAGCCCTGCTCCAATCAGATCCCAGAAGTAGAGCTGGTTGACCAAGGGTCCCGCCGCGCGCAGCGCGATCGTGATCGCCAGGCCTGCAAAGAAGAAGGGAATTGAGACCACAAAGAAGTACAGTACGAACTTGGCAAGCTCGTTGGAGTTGCTAAAGATCTCGAAGGGATGCAACGGAACCATGCCGATCACGACGAGCATCACCAGGCTGGTGACGGCACAGATCGCCGCATAGATGCCGATAGAGCGCTGGATCGAGCGACCGATGAGACTCGGGAACGCGGCCACCATCGAGCCGCTGGCACCGAACCCGAGCAGCGCGAGGCTGACCGAGATGTAGGCAAAGTGATACCAGATCAGGAAGGAGAAGATCCGGTTCAGCGCGATCTGCACCATCAGTACGGCCAGTGAAAGCAAGAATACTGCTACGAAAATGCTACGCGGAAGCGGAGCGTCGCTACCCGGCTCTCCGTTCGTGGTCATTCCCGCTCTCCTTCCGAAGCAGACATGATCTGGCGCACGGGGTCCGCTGAGGGGGCCGCACCATATCACTTTCGCGCGCCCCCGGGGCCCCTAGTCCGGACTCGCTCGCACCTCCACGCGCATACCGGTCTTGATGCCGCGGGCCTCAGCGAAGTTGCCCTGGTCGATGGCGAAAGAGAGATGATCGCGACTGTTGAAGTAGGCGAGGGCTTCGCCCCGAGGCACCTCGCCGAAAGTCGAGGCCAGTGGCAGTGTGAGATCAGCATCGCCGATCCTGGCTCGGATCCGCTTCGGCAGCTGCGGAAAAGCCTTGCGCATGTGCGAGCGTTCGATGTTGGTCCAAACGTTCCCGTAAGGCTCCCCGATCAAGAGCACGATCCCTCGCACGCGATCCGCAGCCACCTGGGGAACCGGGAAATCGAGCCGCACCAGCTGCTCCAGGGCAGGCCCAGCATCCTCAGGAGCAAACTTCCCGGAAGCGAGGAGTGCTGCGCTGGGCGCGAACAGGTCCCGACCGTCGAAGGTGGAGCTTCGACTCGGCCGCATGAAGCCCGAGTTCGTGATCTCCCACACGCCCTTGATCGCGTGGTCACGAGCCACTAGCCATGCGAGTCCATTATCCGGAGCCACTATCAGCCGCTGATCCTCGGTCTCGAGCACGATGGCGCGGCGGTTCGTGCCCACGCCGGGATCGACGACGCCCACGAAAACGGTTCCGGGGGGGGGAAGTACTCTACAGCCTCGTTCAGGTAGAACGCCGCCTGGCGAACGTTAACTGGGTCGACTTCGTGCGTGCGGTCGATGATCCGTAGCTCTCGATCATGTGAGAGCATTACGCCCTTGCATATCGCAACGGCATCGGCCTTGACCCCAAAGTCGCTCAGGAACACGATGAGCCCGTTCGGCTCGAACGCGTGGGCCTCGGAAGCTAGAAGAACCATCAGGCTGATAAGTATGTTGGTGCATCTCATTCAGACTTCTCCTCAGAGTCTCCCTGCAAAGTGCCTCGGACCCGATTTGGCAGCTCCGCTGTACAATCTCTCAACTCCATGGATCAAGCCAGCGGCAACAACCAGGTCCGTCCGGAAAAGGGTCTGCTGTTGATACTGCCCGCATGGGCCAAATCCGCTGGCGGCCCATTCGTCTGGGGACTGCTCGGCCTAATCGCTTGCCTGGCCGTAGCCGGGCTCGAGCCCAACCTCGTGGAGGAGGGTCTCGTCGTTCATGTGGCGCAGCGTCTGGTCTCGGGAGAGCACATGTACCGAGACATCACCTTCTTCTCCGGCCCCCTTCCCTTCGACCTGCTCGCGCTTCTTTTTCGCATCTTCGGCGAGGAAGTCGCCGTCGGCCGCTACGCAATCGCGGCTCTGCACGGGCTCGCAACCGGGCTTACCTACGCGTTCACGCGCCAATCGGGTGCGGGAGCGTTCGCCCATGCAGCAACCGGGGCCATTGCGGCCGTTCCAGTCATTCTCTTTCCGTTCTTCTCGATGTTCTGGTACACGACGCTCGCGTACCACCTGAGCTTGATCTCGATCTATGTCACGCTACGAGGCACGCGCTCCATCCGTTGGGCGATCACAGCCGGTGTGCTCGTAAGCTGCGTTGCGCTCTGCAAGCAGACACTGGGTGCGGTCCTGGCTTTCGGGCTTCTGGTCGCATTAACGGCCGGCTCACCTCCCGGCCAACGTCTCGCCCATGCGCGCGCTATGATGCTCGCAGGTGCAGCCACCGCGCTGGCGACCGTGTCGCTATTCGCGTTGCGCGGAGACCTAGCGGAACTGGTGCGCTGCCTGGTGGTGATCCCGCTCTCGCTGGGAGAGACCTACGGCACGCCCTACATCAACCTCTGGCCGCCCGGCGTGCTCGATCCGGAGATCCTGTCGAACAAGGTTCTCTACGTGCCGAACCTCTTCTTCCTGGCGTATGGGATCTTCACCCAGGTCGGCCCCAAGATGATCTTGTTCACCCAGCTTCTCTACGCGCTCCCACTCGCCGCGCTCCTCGCCACCGCGATCAGAAGGCTGACCGGCCCCCTTCCCGCGGGAGTGCTGCTGCATACCGCGCTGCTCTTGGCCATGAGCGCGAATCTCTTCCCGCGCTCCGACTGGGGCCACCTGGTCTTCGCGATCCCATCAGCGGTCGTACAGATCGTGTTGCTGTCGAGCACCTCGCATGCCGCGCAAGGACCCGCGCGTCGAGCCTCGTTCATCTTTGCGGTCGGGCTCGTTCTCGTGGTAGCCAGCGCAACGCTGTGGGTCGGTCGCGCCCTATCCGGGCTCGCCGTCACGTCGTACTGGGGGCCTCGCGTTCCCCAGCGACCCGTCAGCCAGATCTATCGCACCGCCTCGATCCCACGCGTGATCAGCTACCTGCGCGTGAAGACAAAGCCGAAGGAGCCGATCTTCGTGGCGCGTTCGGAGCCGTTGCTCTACTTCGCCACCGATACGACCAATCCCACGCCTTTTACTGGCGTTCTGCCGGTTCTGCACGACGAGCAGGAACGCGCGATTCTCGCGGCGCTACCCGAGCTGCGTTACGTGGTGATGAGCGACATCGACCAGCCTGCCTACACCTACTACTCGGACGAGCTGCCCCGTGTTCAGGCGCACCTTGAACGCTTCTTCCGGGTCCCCCGCGATTTTCCGCTGGACGATGCCAGCTGGATCATCCTGCTGGAGCGAGGCCGGGATCGGGGCCCGACCGCGATCGACCTCGTGAGGGCGAGTGCCAGCGCTGAAACCTGGGTTCGCGACATTCACGGCATCCAGCACACCGTGACGGAGCCTCCCCCTCGCATGGCCGCGCGCCAGAACCGACGACCGCTCGCGGTGAGGCTCGGCCCGTTCGGGGGCGGTATCGATTTCCAGGTCTCACTCCCCCCGAACGCGGTGTTTCAGGCCGGTGTCGGCTTTCGCGGCATGGTGTCCGTGACGGATTTCTACATTCATCCTGCGGGCGCGACTCTGGTCCTCTCCATTGGACGGGAGGGTCATTTCAGGAAGCTCCACTCGGTGCGCATCGATGACTCCGAGCAGGCGGGTCGGCGCTGGAAGCCGTTCGAGATCGGCCTCTCGGCCTACGCTGGCCAGAGCGTCACGCTACGCCTCGAGGCGGTTCCCGACAGCTTCTTCCGGCCCGACACCTTCACCTGGTGGGGCAGCCCCCGGATCGCCCTGCCGCCGAGCTGACCCGGCGCCGGCGCTTGTTTCTAACCTCTTGAAAGTAGTAAGCTATTTCCGCCTGGAGGAGACGCCATGGCGCGGGTCATCGCCGTCGTTCCGACCTACAATGAGATCGAGAACTTACCGCTGCTGCTGCCGCAGATCCTGCAGCAGGACCCCCGCATCGAGGTGCTGGTCGTTGACGACGACTCACCCGACGGAACCGGCAAGTGGGTGGAGGAGGTCTCAGCGAACGAGCCCCGGGTGCACGTGCTCCACCGAGCGGCCAAGGAGGGCCTGGGCAAGGCCTATCGTGCCGGGCTCCGGATGGCACTCGACCTGGGCGCGGACTTCGTGATCCAGATGGATGCCGACTTCTCTCACCCGCCCGAGACCTTGCGTACGATGCTGGCCGAGATCGAGGACCACGACGTGGTGATGGGCTCGCGCTACCTGCACGGCATCACCGTGGTTAACTGGCCGATCGAGCGAATCCTGCTCAGCTATTTCGGCAACCGGTACGCACGTCTCATCACCGGTCTCCCCATCACCGATATGACCGGGGGCTTCCGCTGCATGCGCCGAAGCCTGCTGGAGCGCATTGGGCTCGAGCGCATACGCTCCGACGGCTACGCCTTCCAGATCGAGATGAACTACCGGTTCTTCAGACAGGGGGCTCGCGTCAAGGAGATTCCTTTCTTCTTCCTCGATCGTACGCGGGGGACCTCAAAGCTGACCTTGCGCATCGGCCTGGAGGCACTCTGGGTCGTTTGGTGGCTGAGAATAGCGGGCTGGCTCGGGCGTCTCTAAATACATGCCTTCGCCATGTCGCATCCTCGTTTTAAACGAGAGGGATCCGCTTCACCCGGCGGCGGGCGGCGCCGAAGTCCACGTCGCCCAGATCGCCCGCTGTATGCAGCAGCTGGGATTCGAGACCACCCAGCTGGCATCGAGCTTCCCCGGCGCGTCGGTTCGGGAGAGCGTTCCCGGCATGGAGATCTGGCGCCTCGGAAACCTCGCGGCCTACTACTCGCGTGTGGCCTGGACCTGCGCGCGGGAGACACGGCGCGGACGCTTCGATGTGGTGGTCGAGCACCTCAACAAGGTCCCGTTCTGCGCCGCGGCCTATGCGGCTGTTCCGGTGCTGGCGGTCAACCATCACCTCTTCGGACGAAGCGCATTCAAGCAGGTGGCGTGGCCGATCGCCGCAACCGTTGTTGCCATAGAGAGGCTGATCCCACTCGTCTACCGCAATGTTCCCTTCCTAGCCGTATCCCAGAGCTCCAAAGATGACCTCGTCAAGCGAGGCATCCGCCCCGATCAGATCGGCATCATTCACAACGGAATCATGTTGCCCAGGGTCGAACCCAAACCTCTCAGCGAGCGCCCCTGCCGGGTCGCCTACCTGGGCCGCCTCGAGCCTTACAAGCGCGTGGACCTCATGCTTCGCTCCTTGGCGACCCTGGTGGAGAGATTCCCATTGCTGGAGATCGTGCTGGTCGGCCGCGGGACGGCCAGGCCGCACCTGGAGCGCGTGGCGGCCGAGCTGGGGCTCTCCGATCGGACTCGCTTTGCGGGCTTCGTGAGCGACGAGGAACGCGACCGGCTTATAGGGGATGCCCGGGTCTGCATCTGTCCATCGGTCAAGGAGGGATGGGGAATCACTGTGATCGAGGCCAACGCGCTGGGGACGCCAGTCGTGGCCACGGACGCCCCAGGTCTGCGTGACGCCGTACGCAACGGAGAAACCGGAGTACTGGTAAAGGACGGTGAGCCGAGCGAGTTCACCGAGCGACTGGCGACCGCAACTGCGGATCTGCTCTCAGACACCTCGCTCGCGACGAACCTGTCGAGCGGGGCGCGCGAGTGGGCCCGGCGCTTCAACTGGGAGTCAGCCGCTTCCAAGATGGCCCAGGCGATTGAGAACGTACGGAGAGCCGGGTGAGCCGAGCTCCCTCGCGCGGCCTCGTCTGGGCGGCTGTGGCTCTGGGCGGGACCGGCCTCGCCATCCGCATCAACAACGCGTTTCGCTACCCCACCAATTGGGGCTTCGACGCAAAGTACAACTGGGAGTACATCGAGCGGCTGATGAGCTCGTGGGCACTGCCCGCTCCGGACGCGGGCTGGGCCACGGGTCACCCGCCCCTCTTTTATTACCTGGGCGCAGCGATCGGCCGCGCGCTGGGGCATCCTGACACGGAATCCACGACCCTCGCGATCCGGCTGGTGAGCGCTGCTGCGGGCTTGCTGACGCTCGCTCTCGCCGTGATGCTGGTTCGACGGGTGGACCCCACGAACCCGCGTCGAGCGCTTCTGGCCGGCGGGCTGTTGCTCTTTCTGCCCGTGCACATCTACATGAGCGCGATGCTGAGCGAGGAGATCCTCGCCTCCTCGTTTACCTCCGCAGCCGTGACCGGCGTCGCGCTGGCGCTGACGAGGCCGGGAAACGCCCAGCAAGAGCGAGTCCGCGCACTGAGCATCGGTCTTGCTGCTGGCTTGGCAGTCCTCACCAAGCTCTCCGGTGTTCTCGTTGCGCTCGCGGTGGCGGGGGCGTATGCGCTCGATGGCTGGCGTAGGCGCGAGCTGGCTCCAGCTCTGGGCCGGATCGCGCTGGTGCTGGGGGCCGTCGCGCTCGTAGGCGGCTGGTACTACGCACGCAATCGGATCGAGTACGGCTACTTCTACCCGCAAAATCTTTCGACTCACGAGGTCATGTTCACGATGCCCCCCGGAGAGCGGAACATTGGAGACTACCTGCGCGTACCCCTTGCTACCTGGACCGATCCGCAGCTACTCGCGCCGGGGCTGATACGGTCGGTCTGGGGAAGCACCTATGCGACCGTCTGGTTCGATGGCCATCGTTTCTTTCTCCCCAAGAGCGGGAACCCAGTGCGAGCCGCTGGTATGGCGATCCTACTGCTCGCGCTGCTACCAACCGCCGCGTTCGCGATCGGCCTGGGGCGTGGAGTTCGGCGAGCCTTGAGCTCCACCCACACTCCAGACACGCCTCTCCTCCTGCTCGTGGGCCTCACCCTGGCGGGCTACGTGCTCTTCACCTGGCGCAACCCCTGGTTCGCCGCCGTGAAGGGCAGCTATCTCCTCGGTCTCGCGCTGCCGTTCTCCTTCTACGCCAGCGAGGTCCTGGCAGATTGGACGCGGGGGCGCGACGTACGCTCCCGGCTGGTCTGGGTTGCGCTGGGCCTGCTGGCGCTCGTAGTGGCTGCCACTTTCACATACGGTCCGATCTTCGCGAAGTGGGGCGAGTACCCGGGGCTCGAATGGAGGCAGTTGGGCTCATGAGCGGCATACGCCAGGTGTTGAAGTGGGTGCTTCCGTTCGCGGTGAGCGCTGCTTTCCTCACCTTCCTGCTCTCGCGCATAGACGCCGGCGAGGTGCTCGATCTCGTGACACCTCAGGTCCTGTCCATCCTCGTGCCCGCGATGCTGGCCTTCGCCGTGATTAGCCTCTTGATCGAGGCCATCTGTCTGGTGCGGCTGGTGCCTGCGCCGCGCGAGGTGTTCGGCCTAGTGACGGCCGCGCGGGTCAAGTCGGCGAGCTATCTGCTCTACATCGTCAACTATGCGCTGGGGGCGGGTGCGCTCACCTTGCTGCTGCGACGGCGTGCCGGCATGCGCCTCAGCGATGCGGGCGGAATCGTGCTGCTGTTGGCAGCCTTCGACCTGGGACTGCTGCTCCTGGTCACTGCTGTGGGCGCGGCCTGGTCCGAGGCCGAGACTCCGAGAGTCCTGGTCGGGGTGATCGTAACGGCCGGTGTGGGCATGGTGGGCGGCCTCGCGCTGCTCCGCAGCTCGCGCCCGCTCGGGCCCCTCGAGCGCATTCGCTCCATGACTCTCTTTCGCGCCGCGCGCACCAGCGCGCCCAGTCTGCTGCTCGAGATCGGTCTGCTGCGCCTGGTTTTCGTCTTCAACTTCATCGGGCTGGCGTGGATTTCACTCGTGGCCTTCGACGTAAGCATCCCGCTCGGAGACGTGGCCGTGAACTTCGCCATCGTGGCCCTGATCTCGACGCTCCCCATCGCGGTCGCGGGCCTGGGCACGGGGCAGGCGGCGTTCGTCTACATGTTCCGGGACTGGGCGACCGAAGAGACGCTCCTCGCGTGCAGTCTGGCATTCTCCGCCGGCCTGATCTTGCTTCGGGCGGGCCTCGGCTTCTTCTTCTCACAAGAGTTCGTGCGCGAAGCGCTGAAGGGAGAGCGAGGGACGGACGCCGACCAGACCAGCTTTACCGGCGAACGGCTGCACGAGGGAAGTGAGCTCTTCCAGGTGGATCTCACTCGCCACCGAGCCGCTTATCGTTTCGCAAAAGGAAAGGCGGCCGGCGCTCGCGTGCTCGATCTCGGCTCTGGCTCCGGCTATGGCACCGCTGAGCTCGCGAACGGCACGTCCTCAATTGTGGGTGTCGACCGAATCGTGCCCGACCCCAGCGCCCGCCAGAGCTCTGCACGCTGGGTGCGTGCGGACCTGAACGGCCTTCCCATGGCGTCCTCCTGCTTCGATCTCATCGTGAGCTTTCAGGTGATCGAGCACCTGCGGGACCCGACCGAGTATCTCAAGGGCATCGGGCGGCTCCTTGCTGCGGGCGGAACCGCCCTGATCACGACCCCGAACCGACTCACATCCGATGGCGAGAATCCGTACCACGTGCACGAGTACCTGGCGGATGAGCTGGCCGAGTGCCTGAGTGGCCATTTCCATAAAGTCGAGATGAGAGGGGTTGGAGCATCGCCGCCGGTGGCACGCTACCTCGACGCCAGGCTGCGGCACATTCGACGGATCACGCGACTCGATCCCCTGCGACTGCGCCGACGTATCCCACGCGGGCTTGCTGAGTGGCTCTTCGCACGCTTCGCCGTTCTGGTGAGGCGCGGAATCCAGGCCGGAGAGGGGCTGCCCGAGGTGAGCTGGCGCG
>SMWZ01000212.1 GCA_004356455.1 Deltaproteobacteria bacterium | reverse complement strand
CCTCGACTCTGTCGATCGCCGCGGGCGCTCAAGTCCTCTTTCCAGGCGGCCGAGATCCGCTACGTTAGCTGCCCCTCGATGGAGGTGGCGGAGGAGCCCAAGCGATGGAGCAGAATTTTTTCGACCTGATGTGGCTGTGCCTGGCAATGACGGGCACGCTGATGCTGCCCATCGTCGTCGGCCTGATCGTGGTCCTGAGGGAGCGCGAGTAGCGCTTTCTCGGTCAGCCCTCGCGCAGCTGGGCCAGGACCTCCTCGGACTCGGGGAAGCGTCCGGCCTTGTGCTTTGAGAAGATCATCTTTCCGTCGAGCTTGACGTCGAAGATGCCGTTATCGCCCTTGATCAGGCGCGGCTCTACGGAGAACTCCTGCTTAATCTGGGCCGCCAGACCGGTGGCCTGAGGCAGGTAGTTTCAGCTTACGCAGTACTTGATCGAGATATCCATCGCGCCTCCTCTGCAGTCCCCACAGTCTAGCGACCCAGAGGCGGAACTGCTGAGGGCGGGGTCACGCGGTATCATCGCGTGTGTGGGGACCGCGCCAACCATCTCGGACGTGTTGAGATCGTTGGGGGAGCGTGCGCCCTGGCAGAAGGCCGGGAGCTGGGACCCCGTTGGCCTTCAGCTCGGGGATCCGACGGCGAGCGCCGCGCGCACGGCGCTCTGCCATGAGGTCACCGAGGAGACGGTGCGGGTGCTCGAGGTCGAGCCGGTGGACCTCCTGGTCAGCTACCATCCGCTGCTCTTCGAGCCCACAACGCGTCTCGTGGCCGGAAGCGACCCTCCAGGTCGCGCCCTGCGTCTGCTGCAGGCAGGCATCGCGCTGGCTGTGGTGCACACCAACTTCGATGTCGCCGCCGGTGGCACCGCCGACGCGCTGGCGGATGCGCTCGGGCTCGAAGACGTGCAGGGATTCGCGCCGCTCTTCGGTCCGGACACGCTCAAGGTTGTGACCTTCGTGCCAGCCGCATCCGCAGATGACGTACTCGACGCCGTGGTGCGCGCAGGCGCCGGTGCGATTGGCAACTACACCCACTGCTCCTACCGCAGCGAGGGCGTCGGCACGTTCTTCGCCGGCGCGGGCACGCAGCCCGTGGCGGGGGCGTCCGGAGCGCTCAACCGCGAGCCCGAGCTGCGACTTGAGTTCGTGGCGCCGCGCGCGCGCGAGGCCGCGGTCCTGCAGGCGCTGGTGGCGGCCCACCCCTATGAGGAGCCTGCCTTCGATGTCTACGACCGGCGCGGGGACGCGGGCCTGCTGGGACGGGTCGGGCGCATCCCCCCGGGCAGCACGCTCGCGAGTCTCTCCAAGCAGGTGACGGAGGCACTCGACGATCCGCCCCTGCGCGTGGCCGGAGATCCCTCGCGTCCGCTGGAGCGGGTGGCGGTGCTGCCCGGTTCGGGCGGGGACTTCCTGGGCGCGGCCGCAGATGCGGGCGCCGAGGCCGTGGTCACGGGGGACCTCACCCACCACCGCGCCCGCGCCGCGCTGGACCGAGGCCTCTGCCTGGTCGATCCGGGCCACGCAGCGACCGAGCGGCCCGGCCTGCAGCAGCTCTTCGTGATGCTGGCCGCGCTCGTGCCCGAGTGCCGCAGCCTGCTCGACCTGGACTCCGATCCGTGGGGTTAGTGTCCTGTTCCGGAAGTTCGCTTGCATTCTCGGCGACCGACGCATCCGCGCTCGCGGCGTTGCACGAACACTAGTCCCCAATGATCTTGATCAGTACGCGCTTCTTGCGCCGCCCGTCGAACTCGCCGTAGAAGATCTGCTCCCAGGTGCCGAAGTCGAGACGACCTCCCGTCACCGCCACCACCACCTCGCGGCCCATCACCTGACGCTTGTGGTGCGCGTCGCCATTGTCCTCGCCGGTGCGGTTGTGGTGGTAGCGCTCGGGACTGGCGTCGAAGGGCGCGAGCTCCTCGAGCCAGCGTGCGTAGTCCTCGTGCAGGCCCGGCTCGTCGTCGTTGATGAAGACGCTGGAGGTGATGTGCATGGAGTTCACGAGACAGAGACCCTCCTGGATCTTGCTTGCGGCCACGGCCTTCTCCACCTGGGGCGTGATGTTGACGAAATCCATGCGTCGGGGCACGGAGAGCTCGATCACCTTACGGAAGCTCTTCATGGCCGCAGAAACTTCCACGGGTTCGTCCGCGTGGCAAGCCTCGGCCAGACTCGGGTGCACGCTTGCGCTTGAAGGACGCACTGGGCCGGGAGCACGTCTTCCCGGAGCCGCCCGAGCGCATCGTCTCGCTCGTCCCCTCGATCACGGAGACGCTTTTCGCCCTGGGGCTCGAGGAGCGGGTCGTAGGCGTCACCGACTTCTGCGTTCACCCGGAGGAGGGCGTGCGGACGAAGCCCCACGTTGGCGGCACTAAGAACCCTTCGCTCGCGCGCATTCACGAGCTCGCTCCGGACCTGGTACTGGCTAACAAGGAAGAGAACCGGCAGCGCGATGTAGAGCGGCTCGAGGCTGCGGGGATACGAGTCTTCGTTACGTATGCGCGTACGCTCGCCGAGGCCATCGAGGAGATCCGGACACTGTCCGGGTTGATGAGGGCCGAGGCACGCGCGCAGCCGATCCTGCTGGAGGTGGAGCAGGCCTGGGCCGCTGCCCGGGGGCTGACCTCGGAGCCACGGCCGCGCGTAGTCGCGCTCATCTGGAAGGGGCCCTACATGGCGGTTGGGGGCGATACGTTCGCACACGATATGATCGTGCAGAGTGGAGGGACCAACCCGTTCGCGGACGAGTCGCGCCGCTATCCCCGCATCGATGCCGAACGCCTGGCCGCGGCCCGTCCGGAGGTGATCCTCCTGCCCACCGAGCCCTACACCTTTGCGGAGCCCGATCGGCTGGAGCTATTGCGCCTCGACTGCCCGGCCGCACGCGCCGGGCGCATCCACATCCTGGAGGGCGAGCTCTTGAGCTGGTACGGCCCCCGCATGGGCCGCGCCCTCCGCGTCCTCTCCGACCTGATCCTCGGCTCACCGGCGCCTAGCCTGGATTTCTGACCGGGTTGGCGTAGCCAGGGGGCCGAGATGGCGTGCAATTGGCGGCCGCAGTAGGCCAGCTGGTGAGATATTCAGGCTAGAGCTTGATTTCGTAGAAGGCGTTGAAGGGGTTCTCGATCTCGAGCCGGCGAAAGCTCTGGAAGCCCGCCTCGAGACAGAGCTGCTCCGCCTTCTTGGGCCCCCAGGCCGTACCCAATCCCTCGCCCCCGTGCGCTAGCGATACGGTCAGGCAATGCAGCGTGCTCATGGCGTAGAGCAGCGCCCCCTCGCGCCCCAGGTTCTCTTCTAGGCTGTCGGCCGCGTTCGGCTCGACCATCAGGTAGGTTCCGCCCGCGCGGAGCGCCGCGTGGATGCGACGCAGCACCTTGGACGGGTTCACCAGATCGTGGATCACATCCAGGCTCGTGATGAGATCGAAGCCGGGCTCGGTGGGGAGCGCCTCCGCATCGACTTGCTCGAACTGCAGGTTCGCCAGCCCCTCACGCTTGGCCGACTCCCGGGCCCGCTCGATCGATGTCGGATCCAGGTCGTAGCCGGTCACCGTGGAGCTGGGGTAGGCCTTGGCCATGGTGAGCGCAGCGCTGCCGCAGCCGCAGCCTACGTCCGCTACCCGGATTCCCTGCTCGAGCCGCTCCACCACGCCGGGCATGGCGGGCAGCCAGCGGCGCGTGAGCAGGATGCGCAGGCCGGGGGCGTTGGTGCGATCAATGCCTTCCACCATGTCGGGGCCGAAGTCCGCGTAGGGCACGCCGCCGCCCTCACGGAAGGCGCGGGCCACGCCCGGCACCGCTGCCAGGAGCGCGCGGATCACCTGAGTCCAGCCGCCCAGAAAGTAGGGGCTGCTTTCGTCGGCGAGACAGGCCGCGTGCTCATCCGGAAGCTCGTAGGTGCTCGCATCTGCGTCGTAGCGGAGGATCTCGGCCGCGGCCAGGCAGGCCAGCGCCTCGCGCAGGTAGCGCTCCTGCAGCCCCGTGCGCGCGACGACCTCCTCCAGTGTCAATGGGCCCTGAGCGGCGAGCTTCTGGAAGAGCCCCGTGCGATCCGCGACGCTGAGCACGCCGAGAACCGCGGCGCCACTCGTCATCTGCATGAACCGATCCATGAAGGCCCGGACTGCGGCGCGATCCACTCGGGAGACTCCTACGTGCGCTGGTTCTCGACGGCCCGCGTCAGGTAGGTGGGCTTCCCGGCCGCCTCCCACTCTTTGTAGATCTCGAAGAAGTCGGGTCCCATCGGGTTCATGCCGCGGATGGGCATTGAGCCGCGGCGGATGGTCCAATCGAAGGGGGACAGCTCACCTGCGCGCTCGAAGTGCCGTTCGGCGGCCTCGGTCTTTCCGGCCTGGTGCAGGTGCCAGGCCAGAGCGAACTCGGCTCGCGCTAGCTGCTCGTCGGCGCTGGGGAGCATGAGCTTGGCACGCACCCGCTCGGGCCCGTCAGTGAGCTTGCCCTCCTTCACCCAGGCGCGTAGCGCATTCAGGTGTGGGGCCGACTCCAGGCCGTGAAACTCCTTGAAGATATCGCTGCCGTACTCGATTGCGTTCGGACGCACGATGCTTCCTTCCTCGTCGATCCAGACCACGGTGGAGATATTGATCATGCCGTACAGGTGCGCGACCCGGTGCTCCGAGTCGATCAAGCTCGGATGCTGGGGCTTGGCTTTCTCGATATAGGGTCGAGCGTCCTCGGCCGAGCGATCGAGCGCCACGGTGATGACGGTGAAGCCGAAATCCTTGAGCTCCTCGTACATGGCCTGCCAGACCGGCAGGTCCTCGCGGCAGCCTCACCAGGAGGCGTAGGCGACCAGCAGCACCTTCCGGCCGCGCTGGTCCGAGAGCGAATGCAGCTTGCCGTCGAGGTCAGGCAGGCTGAAATCCGGCGCCCGCAGCGACATCAGCTGGGCGGACTGATCCCTGGCTGCCTCGCCCAGATACGCGACCCGCTCCTCGGGATCGAGCGCCAGCGGCCGGGTCAGCAGCTCCGCCAGCCCCGCCAGGTCCACGCCGTCATCGGAGAGCAGATCCTGCTCGTCTTCGAGCGGTATACACATGTCGCCCTGGCACAATCCCTCGGGCTTCCGCTCCCAGCCGAGCGCGGTCTTCAGCGCGTTGAAAGAGAGCCAGACCGTGTCCTGGCGCACGACCGCATCGACCTGCGACTCCGCACCGTTGTCGAGTATTGTGAAGGATCCTCGCCGCATTTCCCCGCTCGCTCTGGCCTCGTATTCTCCTACGCCGGTCCGTGGCCTGGCAAGTGCTACTCCTCCAGCGCGAAGGCGCGCGCGGCGTTGTCCCACAGGATCTTCTGCTTGCTCCCGTCAGGGATGGACTGCTCTTCGAGCCGGTCCATTCCCCACGGCCAGGTGCCGTCCGGATGCGGATAGTCCGTGTTGAAGAGAAGATTATCGTCGCCTACGAGCTCGACCACGCTCTTGAGTGTCATCTCATCCCCGCGGCACGCCACGAAGAAATTTCGCTTGAAGTACTCGGTCGGGCGCATGCGCAGCTCGGGATGCTCCGCGTTGCCTGAGAAGTCCCAGTGCTGCTCCATGCGCTGTAGCCAGAAGGGCAGCCAACCGGCATCCGCCTCCACGTGCACCACGCGCAGACGTGGAAAGCGCTCCACCACGCCGTACCAGATCAGGCTCATCATCGCGACCATGGCTTCGAAGGGATGTGCCGCGATATGGCCGCTGGTGTGGGTGTCGAGCCGCTCTCCGTACGATGGTAGGCGCGGCGAGCCCGAGTCGTGGATGCACACGGGCTTGTTCAGTCCCTCGATCTCCGCCCAGAGTGGAAAGTGATCCTTGTGGTAGAGGTTGCGCCCCTCGATCGGGTTGGGCCGGACGTAGAAGCCCACCGCGCCCGCCTCGGCGGCGCGACCCGCCTCGGCGATGGCCAGGTCGATGTTCTGGAAAGGCAGCATGGCCGCCCAGCGCAGGCGCTCGGGCGCGACGGCGCAGTACTCGGCGCTCCAGTCGTTGTAAGCGCGGCAGCATGCGGCCAGCAGCTCCGTGTCCTTGAACTCGCGTCCCAGCAGCTGGCCGCCCACCGTCGGGTAGAGAACCTGGACGTCCACTCCTCCCTCGTCCATGTCACGCATCCGCGCCTCGGCATCGAAGCCCGCGGCTTGCACCCTCTCGAAGCGCTTCATGCCGCGCGTGAGCGCCGCCAGAAACTCGGGTGAGGCGAAGGGATACTTCCCCTCCTCTGCGGTGAGGGACTCGCCCTCGACCGTCATGGTCTTGCGCGACCCCGCCTGTGCGATGCGCGGCGCGCCCGCGCGGAAGCGCGGATCGATGTACGTCTCCCACATCGACGCCGGCTCCATCTGATGACAGTCGGCGTCTAAAACTCTCCGTCCATGGCGCATGGCCCGGCTCCTCCCCCCTGTCGGCATTCGTCGTCGACCCACCATTCTCTGCCCGTCGGACGAGAATGACAAGCAGGGCGAGGGAAATCTGCCCCAGTTTCCGACGGAGCAGACCGCTGTGAGCTACCGGGGCGCCGACGAAGTCCGGCGCCCGCGCGCAGGCGAGCTCTGCTCGCCGATAACGCGCTAGCTCGCGGCCGACGAAGTCCGGCGCCCGCGCGCAGGCGAGCTCTGCTCGCCGATAACGCGCTAGCTCGCGGCCGACGAAGTCCGG
>SMWZ01000211.1 GCA_004356455.1 Deltaproteobacteria bacterium | reverse complement strand
GAGGAGTTCGAGCGGAAGAAGCTCACCGCGCTTTTCAAGCTCTTCGGTCCCACTCCGGCCCCGATGTGCAAGGCGCGCGGAATCGATGACTTCGGCTGGTGGAAGAAGAGAAAGATCAAAGCTTGCGAGGAGTATCTCGAGAACTTTCCACCCAAGTGAGCGCCGAGCCTGATCAGCCGCCGATGCGATACATCTCGATGCGGCCCGGCTCAGCTTGCGCGGTGGGTGGGGAGAGCTTCTCCGCACGCTCCTCGGAGTAGCGATCCGTGCGCCTCGACCAGACCGTGTGTATGAGTTCACGCAGCTCGTCGTCAGAGGCTCCCGCCCTGAGCGGCGTCTTGAGATCCTTCCCGGTGGCGGCGAAGAGACAGGTCACGAGTTGCCCGTCGGGCGTGAGCCGGGCCCGGGTGCAGTCGCCGCAGAAAGGCTGGCTGACGGAAGCGATTAGGCCGATCTCACCTTCGCCGTCCTCATAGCGGTAGCGTTGGGCCACCTCGCCGCGGTAGTTCGGAGAAGTGGGCACGAGCGGCATCTCCGTGTGGATCCGCGCCAGGATCTCGCTCGCACTCACCACCTGCGAGAGCTCCCAACGGTTCAGAGTTCCCACGTCCATGAACTCGATGAAGCGCAGGATGTGGCCCGTAGCTTTGAAGTGTCGCGCGAGGTCCACGATGGTGTGATCGTTCACGCCGCGCTGCACCACGCAGTTGAGCTTGATCGGGCCAAGACCCGCGCGCTCGGCGGCCGCGATGCCCTCTAGCACCTGGCTCACGGAGAAGTTACGGCCGTTCATGCGCTTGAAAACTTCATCATCCAGGCTGTCGAGACTCACGGTCACACGACGGAGCCCGGCATCCCTGAGGGCCTCCGCCTGGTCCCTTAGGCGGTAGCCGTTGGTGGTGAGCGCCAGGTCCTGAACCGCCTGGATCGAGGCGAGCTTGGCGATCAGCTTGGGCAGCTCTGCGCGCAGGAGAGGCTCGCCACCGGTAATCCGAACTTTAGTCGCGCCGAGTTCGCAGAAGATGCGCGCCAGACGCGCGATCTCTTCGAAGCTCAGGATCTCGCTTCGGGGCAGGAACTGGTAACGCTCCCCGAAGGCCTCCGCTGGCATGCAGTAGGGGCAGCGAAAGTTACAACGGTCCGTGACGGAGATGCGCAGGTCTCGCAGTGCGCGCCCGGACTGGTCCGTCATCTCTGGGAGGGTCGGCTGCATCAGCCTCTAGGATAGCGCAAACGGCTTCGGGCTTGCTTGACGCAGGCAGTCGGCGCTGCATAGACTGCCGCAATGGTCGCGGAGCTCGAAAGCAGGCTCGAGCGCCTCGAGTCGATCGAGGCCATCCGGCAGCTCGCGTCACGCTATGCGCTGGCGATCGACGTGCGCGACCCCGACGCCCTGATCGAGCTCTTCGTCGAAGACGTTCAGGTGGGAAAGGATCGTGTGGGGCGTGCGGCGCTCAAGGAGTGGTTCGACGTGATCCTGCGCACTCGCATCAAGCAGACCGCGCACATCGTCATGAACCACGTGATCGAGTTCGAGTCGCCGGAATCCGCGTACGGCGTGGTCTACTGTCGGGCTGAGCACGAGCTCGACCAGCACTTCGTGGTGCAGCAGATGCAGTACTGGGACACCTATGTGCGGCGAGATGGCAGCTGGTACTTCCAGCGCCGTATTCCGCTCGCCTGGTATGCGACCGACGTGCTGGATCGGCCGGTCGGAGAAAAGAAGGTCCGCTGGCCGGAGCAGGCCCCGCGCGCGGGAGAGCTCCCCCATTGGTGGGCCTCCTGGGAAGACTACTGGCGGGCGGCCCCGCCCACGGCGGACACGCCCCTGCGTGAGCCGATTGTGCCCGAGCGGTGGCTCGCCGGCGTCCGACGCAAGCTCTAGAAGCGCTCCTGAAGCTCCAGAGGAAGAAATGACGACGCTGCGCGAGTTTCAGCCTGACCACAACGAGTTTCGTGAACAGGTGCTGCAGGGACTACGCCGACCGGAAAAAGCCATCCCCTGTAAGTTTCTGTATGACGAGCGCGGCTCCGAGCTCTTTGAGCGCATCTGCGAGCTCGACGAATACTACCTGACGCGCACCGAGCTCATGATCATGCGCGAGCATGCAGGAGAAATGGCGCGCCTGCTCGGCAAGTGCTGCCTATTGATAGAGTATGGAAGCGGCAGCAGTACCAAGACCCGGATTCTCCTCGACCGCTTGCGGGACCCCGCGGCCTATGTGCCCGTGGACATCTCCAGGGAGCACCTGGTGCAGTCATCGCAGGCGCTCGTCAAACGGTATCCCGATCTCCAGGTCCTTCCCGTATGTGCGGATTATACCGCCGAGTACGAGATTCCACGCTGCGACGGCGAGGTTTCGCGGCGCGTGGTCTACTTCCCTGGCTCGACGATCGGGAATTTCTCGGCCGTTGAGGCCTCCGGATTTCTACGACACGTGACGAAGGTCTGCGGCCGCGGAGGTGCGCTTCTGATCGGAGTGGATCTGATCAAAGACCGGGCGACCCTTGAAGCGGCCTATGATGACAGCCGGGGTGTGACCGCGTTGTTCATGTTCAACCTGCTGCAGCGGATCAACCGTGAGCTCGATGGGGACTTCCAGCCGGAGCGTTTCCGTTACCACGTCTTCTTCAACGATGAGCTTGCGCGAATCGAGATGTACCTGGTGAGCCTCGAGACACAACGAGTCCGGATCGGTGAGGTCGAGATCCAGCTCCAGGAGGGAGAGCGGATCCACACCGAGTACTCCCACAAGTACAGCCTGGAGAGCTTCAGGGAGCTCGCAGCCGCTGCCGACCTACGCGTGGAGCGCGTCTGGACCGACCCTGAGAAGCTCTTCAGCCTCCAGTACCTGGTGGTGGTCTGAAGCGCAGCGCAGCAGACCGGGCTCTTATTGGGTTAAGATAGAGGGCGCAGGAAGCGGAGGGAATCCATGGATCTGAGCTACAGCGAGGAGTATGAGGAGTTTCGACGTGAGGTGCAGGCGTTTCTGAAGGGTTACTGGCCGCTCCAGGGGGACGAAGCCAAGCTCTCCCACCGCGAGCAGGCCACGCTCTTTCGCGAGCGCGCTATCGCTCAGGGCTATGCGGCGCGGGCGATTCCCAAGCGCTACGGCGGCTCGGAGCGGGAGGCCGACGTATTGAAGGCCCGCATCATCGGCGAAGAGTTCGGCAAGGCGCACGCGCCCGGAGACATCCGTTCGATCGGGGCGTCGATGCTGGTGCCTACGCTTCTCGAGCACGGACAGGAGTGGCAGAAGGAGCGCTTCATTGCCCCCACCATTCGCGGCGAGATGGTCTGGTGCCAGGGCTATAGCGAGCCGGGCGCGGGCAGCGACCTGGCATCGTTGCAGACCAAGGCCGAGCTGGACGGGGACGAGTGGGTGATCAACGGCCACAAAGTTTGGACGACTGGCGCCAACATCGCGGACTATATGTTCTGCCTCTGCCGTACCGAGCCCGAGGCCGACAAGCACGGTGGCATCTCCTACCTCCTCATCGATATGAAGAGCGAGGGCGTGCAGGTGAGTCTGCTGCGGCAGATGACCGGCACCGCGGACTTCTGCGAGGTCTTCTTGAACAGCGTCCGGATTCCGGCCGAGAACATCATCGGAAAGCGAGGGGAGGGCTGGAACGTCTCCCGCTCCACGCTCAAGCACGAGCGCAACATGATCGGGAGCGCAGAGGCGAGCCGGGCCACCTTCAGGTCGCTGCTCAAGTTCGCCAAAGGTGTGCAGCTCAACGGACGTCCCGCGCTCGAGGATCCGGTCATCCGCCAGAGATTCGCGCAGATCGAGGGCTACGTGACAGCGCACCTCTACTCGGGCTATCGGCAGCTCACGCTGGCCGCGCGGGGTCAGGAGCCGGGTCTGGCCGCCATGCTGAACAAGCTCACCTCCACCAATATCGGTCACATGCTGGCGAAGCTCGCGTTCGACCTGGTGGGGGATCAGGCACTCGAGTCCCCGTCGGGCGACGAGGTCATGAATCTGAAGCCGCGCGGCGGGCAGGCCTGGGTCTCACAGTACATGTGGTCGCTCGGAATCGCGATCGCCGGTGGCACCGCGAATATCCAACGCAACGTGATCGCCGAACGCGGGCTCGGCCTGCCGCGCGATCGCGCCGTTCAGAGGAGCAACTGACGTGGACTTCGGGCTTTCAGACGAGCAGGAGCTCCTGCAGGAGACGGTCCGCGGCTTCGTGGCGAAGGAGTGCCCCTCGCCCAAGCTGCGTGAGATCTTTGAGGGCCAGGATGGCTACGACGCGACGCTGTGGGATGGAATGGTCAAGATGGGACTCGGTGGCCTCGTGGTGCCCGAGAGCTACGGCGGTGCGGGCCTCGAGCTGCTGGACCTGGCGCTGGTGGTGGAGGTGCTGGGGGAGGGCGCCGTGCCCGGCCCCTTCTTCGGCCACTCCCTGGCTACGCTCGCGCTTACGCTGGGCGGAAGTCCGGAGCAGAAGGAGCGCTGGCTGCCGCAGCTCGCTTCGGGAGAAGCGTTGGGCACGGTGGCGCTAGGCGAGGACAACCAGGCCTGGGACCCCGCCGCCTGGACGGCGAAGGTGAGCGAGGGGCAAGTCACGGGTGAGAAGGCGTATGTCCCCTACGGCGAGCGCGCGGACCTGATCATCGTGGGGGTTGGGGGGGGAGGGCTCGTCGCCGTCACCCGGGAGAGCTCGGGGCTCAAGGTCGAGCCCGTCAACGGGGTGGACCGGACGCGGCGTCTGGCACGCGTGACACTCCAGTCCGCGCCCTGCGAGAGCTTGCCCGAGGCTGTGGCCGATCGGGTGCGGGACGCCGGTCTCGTACTGCTCGCGGCGGACGCGTTTGGTGGTGCGTCGAAGCTGGTCTCGATGGCGGTCGAGTACGCCAAGACCCGGGAGCAGTTCGGTCAGCCCATTGCCCAGTTCCAGGCTGTGAAGCACAGGCTGGCCGATATGATCACTGAGATCGAGCCTGCGCGCGGGCTCTACTGGTACGCGGCCCACGCTTTCGATCGCATACCGGATGAAGCCGAACGGGCGGCCGCGTTGGCCAAGGCCCACCTGAGCGACTGCTTCATGCAGCTCGCGCGCGACACGGTGGAGGTACATGGCGGCATCGGTTTCACCTGGGAATCCGACGTACAGATCTGGTTCAAGCGTGCCATGTTCGACCGTACCTTCCTGGGGGCACCCGCCTATCATCTAGAGCGGGTCGCCCAGCTCGCGGACTGGTAGGCTACCCGCCGTAGGCTTCGGGATGGTTACGGTGCCACTCCCAGGCGGTGGCGGTGATCTGGTCGAGCTCTTCGTAGCGCGGCTTCCAGCCGAGCTCGCGTCGGATCTTGTCGGAGCTGGCTACGAGCCGCGGCGTGTCACCGGGCCGTCGTGCGGTGGCTTCGAACGGAACCGGTTTGCCCGTAACCCGCTCCACCGCACGCAGTACCTCCAGCACCGAGTGACCGGCGCCCGTCCCGATATTGAAGACGGTATTGGCTCCGGTGGTGGCGTGGAGCGCGAGCTGGTGCGCCTGCGCTAGATCCTCTACGTGCACGTAGTCGCGGATGCAGGTTCCATCCGGCGTGGGGTAGTCGGAGCCGTAGACCTTGAGCTTCTCCCGCTGCCCCAGCACGGTCTGGAGCGCCAGCGGAAGCAGATGCGTCTCGGGCCGATGGTCCTCCCCATGGCTTCCGTCCGAACTCGCGCCGGCAGCGTTGAAGTAGCGCAGCAAGACGTAGTCCAGGTCGTAGGCGCGTGAGAAATCCGCGATCATGCGCTCGATCACGGCCTTGCTGAACGCGTAGGGGCTCAGCGGCGCCTGCGCCGAGTCCTCATGCAACGGCATCTCTTCGGTCTCGGCGTAGACCGCGCAGGTGCTTGAGAAGACGAGGCGCCGGACGTCGTGATCCAGCATGGCCTCCAGCAGGCTCAGCGTGTTCGCCACGTTGTTGCGGTAATAGCTCCTGGGGTCGCGCACGGACTCGCCCACGTAGGCGGACGCCGCGAAGTGCATCACGGCCTCGATCCGGTGCTGCGAAAGGAGCGGGTCGAGGATCGCCCGCTCACCCACATCACCCACCACCAGCGTCTCCTCGGGTACGCAGGCGCGGTGTCCCGTACTCAGGTTATCCAGTACGACCACATCGTGGCCCGAGGCCAAGAGGTAGCGGGCCGCGAAGCCACCGACGTACCCCGCGCCCCCGGTAACGAGGATTCTCAAGCTCGCGTCCTTTCGGGGGAGGGGCTCATCTAAGAGAAGTTAGGTCATTCAGCGCGCGGATCGTACCCGCCGCAAGCACCGCATCGTAGCTGGATCGGACCGCTTGCCGCACGTCGGCCAGCCGCATGGCGAGAGCGTTCGGCGTGAGCCCGGGCTCGACCAGCTCGGCCAGCACGTCGATGCTCTCCCCGTCCAGCCTGAGGGACTCCTCCGCACGCCCCGCGATCCAGCGATTGCAGGCCTCGACGCGACGCAAAAAATAATAGCCCTCGAGCAGGTGATCGACGGTGGGCCCATCCGCGGTTGCGCGCAGCATCCAGGCAATGGTCGGTAGCTCGCCCGGGGCCATGGACATCCCGCACTCGAGCAGGCCTCCCGAAGCCAGGAATTCCACGTCCATCAGCCCTCCCGCGCCCGTCTTGAGCGCGATCGTCGCAGACCGAGTGCGGCCGCGCTTACGCTCAACCCGCGCGCGCATCTCGCCGATCGCGCTCCAGGGGTTCGTATGCCGTTCCAGCGCCGCCATCCGCGCGTGGTCCAGAACCTGCTGCGCGCGGGGGGTGTCTCCGGCGATGGCGCGGGCGCGCATGAGCGCGAGGTGTTCCCAGGTGGCGGCGTGCTCGCGCTGATAGCGCTCGAACGCCCCATAGGTGGTGACCAGAGCACCCTGCCGACCCGAGGGGCGCAGCCGCGAGTCGACCGCGTAAGCCACACCCGCTCCGGTCATCGCCGTCAGGTAGTTGATGAGCCGCTGCGCGGTGCGCGACGGCTGGGCTACCTCCGTGGCTTCGTCGGGGTAGAGAAAGATCAGGTCCAGATCGGAGTGATAGGTGAGCTCGCGTCCAGCGATCTTGCCCATGCCCAGCAGCGAGAGCACGGGGCTCTCTTCGGAGGACGCCTTCGCCTCGGCCTGCGCCAGAGCCCAGCGCGTACAGGCCTCTGCCAGGATCGAAAGAAACACCGCGGTCTCGTCGAAGCGAAGGCTTCCTCCGAAGTCCAGGCAGGCCGCCAGGATCGTGTCGTCGCGACGGGTCAGGCGCAGCCAGTCCAGGAAGCCCTCGAGATCGTCTGGGCGCTCGGCCGCCGCGTGCTCGAGCTGGCCTGCCCTTGTCTGCAGCTCCAGTGGGCTGGCCCGCGCAATTCGTTCGAGCAGGGTGGGGCGATGGGACAGGTAGCGCGCGGCCTCGGCGTTGCTTGTCAGCACACGCGCGAGCCCGCACAGGTTGGGCCCGGCGAGTGCAGCCGCCGCAGTGTCCTTGGCGCGTTGCTCCAGAAAGGGCGCCGTCAGGGTTGGAAACCGAGAGAGCAGAGGCGTGCCCGAGACGGATTCTTTGAGCCGCGTTTCCAGAGACTTAGTCATCGCTCGGTTCCAGGGTCAGCGCGTTGAACTGCTCTCGCACCTCTGCGCGCACGCTCGTCCAGTCATCGAGCAAGCGATTGAGTGCGGTGGCCCCGTCCGGGTCGCGGTATCCCATGCGGCGCGCGAGCGCCAGGCGGGACGTCGTGTCGCGCGGCAGGCGGTGTGTCTGGCGCTCCTCCACGAGCTGTACACAGTGCTCTGCACGCCGCAGCCACAGGTAGGCATCTCGTAGCGACTCGACCACCGCCTCGGGCAGCAGAGCTTCTTCACCGATTCGGGCCAGCGCCTCTAGCACGTTGCCCGTGCGGATGCGGGGATGGCGCCCGCCGTAGAGAAGCTGAAGCGCCTGTACCAGAAACTCGACGTCGCGAATGCCGCCCGGACCGCTCTTGAGATCCAGCTCCAGGTCGCGACCGGTGGCGCGGTACTCGGCCTCGATCCGGAGCTTCATCTCGCGTACCGAGTCGATCGCACCGGGGTCGATCAGGGCCCGGTAGATGAACGGCGTGAGCTGACCTGCGAACGCCTGCGCGGGAGGCTCGGGTCCCGCCACGTAGCGCAGCCGGATCATCGCCTGTCGCTCCCAGTCCGCGCCGAAGCTCTCGTAGTAGCGCAGCGCCGCCTCCACGGAGTTCGCCAGGGACCCCGAGCGCCCTTCGGGCCGCAGGTCCAGGTCGACCCGATACGCGAAACCATCTTCGCTGGTGGCTTCGAGGTGTCGCTTGAAGTCCTGGATCAAGCGCACGACCTGCTGGTTTGTCGCCAGATCGGCCGCGCCTGGCTCCGCTTCATAAACGAAGAGCAAGTCCACGTCCGACGAGAAGTTGAGCTCTCGTCCACCGAGCTTGCCCAGCGCTAGGAGTGTTGGAGACGCGCTGTTCGCGTCGCGCCCCGCGCGGGTCAGCGCGGCGTCGAGACAGCCATCGGCCAGGTCGGAGAGCTCGTACAGGCCCTCTTCGAACGGTCGTTCCAGCAAGTCCCGCGCAGCCACGCGCAGCAGTCCCTGGTATTTGGCCACGCGGATGGCCGTCCAGTCGGCCTCGATTCCATGCGTGCGTGGCGGGTCGGGGGGGTTGCCGATCAGCTCTTCGCACCAGTGCGGATGCCGCAGCAGGAGTCGCGCCAGGAAGTCACTCGATCCGAGCAGGATCGGAAGGCCGGGTAGGCGATCCAGATCGAGTGCGCGCTGGCGTGTTTCACGGTAACGAGTCGCCAGCTCCGCCAGGCACTGCGCCCCGAATCCGGGACGCGCGCTCAAGAGCAGTGCTGGGCCCCAGGCTTCCCGCGTGGCCCGAAGATCGGGGTGGGACGCAGCGCGCGAGAAGGACTCGACCGCCTTGATCGGGTCGGGCTCGCCAACCGTCTCCAGTACCCGCGCGTCCGGAGCACCACGTTCGAGGCCCGCCAGAAAGGACCGAGCAAGCGGATTCACCGCTGCCTCAGGCGTGCAGTTCTCGTCTGAGCTCGGGCGGGAGCGTGAACCGGACCTTCTCTTCGACGATCTTCACGCCCTCGACCGTCTTGCAGCCGAGCCCTCGGAGCCGCTCGATCACCTCTTCGACCAGGGTCTCGGGGGTCGAAGCTCCTGCGGTGACGCCCACGACGCGAACGCCGTCGAGCCATGCGGGGTCGATATCGCGGGCCGACTCGGTCAGACGTGCCTCGGCACCCTGAGCGCGCGCGACCTCGACCAGGCGGTTCGAGTTGCTCGAGCTGGGGGCTCCCACGACCAGCACCAGATCCGCCTCGCGCGCCATCGTCTTGACCGCGTTCTGGCGATTCTGTGTGGCGTAGCAGATGTCGTCCTTGGTGGGCAGAAGGATGCGCGGAAAGCGTTTGCGCAAGGCCTCGATGATCTCGGCCGTATCATCGACTGAGAGCGTCGTCTGCGTGAGCACCGCGAGGCGATCCTCGTCTTCCACCTCCAGTCGGGCCACGTCCTCGACGGTCTCAACCAGCTGAATGCGGTCGGGGGCGTGGCCGAGGGTGCCGGCCACCTCGACGTGTCCGCGGTGCCCGATCAGTGCGATCTGGAAGCCATTGCGCGCGTAACGCAGGGCCTCGAGATGGACCTTGGTGACCAGCGGACAGGTCGCGTCGATCGTGCGCAGGTCGCGTGCGCGGGCCTCGTGCCGGACGCCTGGCGCAATCCCGTGCGCGCTGAAAATGACGAGGCTTCCCGACGGGATCGCCGCCAGCTCCTCAACGAAGATCGCGCCCTTCTCGCGCAGGCCTTCGACGACGTGGCGGTTGTGAACGATCTCGTGTCGGACGTAGACCGGTGCTCCGTACACCTCGAGCGCCAGCTCGACGATCTCGATCGCGCGGTCGACGCCCGCACAGAAGCCGCGTGGGCTGGCCAGCAGAAGCCTGGGGCCGACGGAGTCCATTGAACGCAGGTTAGCCCGAACGGTCTCCCCCTGCCTACGTTCCCCTCAGGCGACCCGCCGCAGGCCCGGTAGGTTCAGGATCAGCGAGAGTCCCACGTAGTAACACGGGCCGACCAGGCTCAGCCACAGCCAGCGCCGATCGGGATCGGGCTGGATCGCGAGCCAGAAGGAGCCTGCGCCCCACACGCTCAGGATCGTCAGGGTGAGCGGGCGCAGCACACGGGTTCGGCTCGGGTACAGGTATCGCAGCGGGATGAAGACCGCGAGCGAGAGCCCGAGCACGATCCCCAAGCTCGTGGTTGGCGGGATCTTCAGGAGATAGAGATAGATCGCAAGGATGTTCCAGTAGGACGGGAAGCCGAGAAAGAAGTGGTCCTCCGTCTTGGCATCGTCGCGGCTGAAGCCGTAGGCCGACGCGATCACGGGGGCCGCCGCCCAGGCCGGGTGCGGCAGAATGCCGGCCTCCATCAGGAAGCAGGCCGGCACCAGGACATACGTGAAGTAGTCGCAGATGTCATCGAGTCGTCGGCCATCGAACCAGGGAATGCGCCTGCGTACGTCGAGTGCGCGGGCCAGCGTGCCGTCCGTGGCGTCGATCAGCAGCGTGACCAGCATGAGCCCGATGGCCAGCCGGTACTGGTGGGAGAAGACGGCGTGCACCGCCCATAGCCCGAAGACCGCGGAAGAGGCGGTGTAGAGATGAACCAGCCAGGCCGCGACCGTACCCACAGGCCGCAGCATAGCGAAGAAGCTATACTCGAAGGGCGATGACCCAGCAGCGAGAGCTATTACGCCAGGGTGATGACTCGTTTCTGACCACCAAGGTGGATGCGGTCGTCAACTGGGGTCGCAAGTACTCTTTTTTTCTCTATCCCTTCGTGACGGCGTGCTGCGGGATGGAGTTTATGGCGGTGGCAGGTCCGCGCTACGACCTCGACCGTTTCGGTGCCGCGCTACCGCGTTTCTCTCCCCGTCAGGCCGATCTGCTGATGGTTGTCGGCACCATCAGCCATCGCCAGGCTCCGATCCTGAAGAAGGTCTACGACCAGATGGCTGAGCCCAAGTGGGTGGTGGCGTTTGGCGCCTGCACCTGCTCCGGCGGCCCCTACAACAATTACGCGACGGTGCAGGGGATCGATACCATCGTGCCTGTGGATATCTACATCCCCGGCTGCCCGCCACGCCCGGAGGCGGTGCTGGACGGCATCATGAAGCTCCAGACCTTCGTGCAGCGTTCACCTGGGTGGAATAAGCCTCGTCATCGGGAGATCTCCGACCTCGAGCTCCCAATCATCGAAAAACCAGTGGCCTAACGGCCGCTTGGGCCTCAGCTGCGGCTTAAAGTTACCCTGAACACCCCCGATGAGAGTGAGAGCCCCCCGTTGTGGGTGGAGATGGGTGCATGACGAGCTATGACCTGGCGATTATCGGCTCGGGCCCGGGCGGCTATGTCGCGGCGATCCGGGCCGCCCAGCTGGGCCAGCGCGTGGCCCTGGTGGAGGAGGACGCCCTGGGCGGAGTCTGCCTCAACTGGGGGTGTATTCCCACGAAGGCGATCCTCACGGCGGCTGAGCACTTCGAAGACCTTGCTGCGGGGCGCGTACCCGGCCTGAAGGTAGACGGTCTGACGGTCGACTTCGGCGCCGTGATCGACGCCAGCCGCAAGGCGGCCGAGCGGCTGACGCGCGGCGTCGCCCATCTGATGAAGAGGAACCAGATCGAGGTCGTGCGCGGCCGCGGGCGCCTCCTTGGCGGCGGGCAGGTCAGCGTAACCAATGGCGCTGGCGAGACGGGACTCGAGGCCAGCAACATTCTTTTGGCCACGGGCTCGACCGAGCTGATCCTGCCGGGAATCGAGATCGACGGCCGACGTGTGTTGACCAGCCGCCAGGCGCTCGAGTCGCGTGAGCTGCCCGAGTCGATCGTGATCGTGGGGGGCGGCGCCGTGGGTCTGGAGTTCGCGTATACCTACGCCGCCTACGGCGCTCGCGTCACGGTGGTGGAGATGCAGGACCAGCTGCTGCCGGGTCTGGATCGTGAGGTGGCCGAAGCGCTCGCGAACTCGTTTACGCGGCGGGGCGTAAAGCTCGCGACCCAAACGGCCTATCGTGGGATCGAGGTGACCGAGAGCGGTGTGGTGGTGACGGTCGAGGGTGAGAAGGGCGAGGAGGACCTGCGCGCCGACCAGATGCTACTGGCCGTGGGGCGGCGCGCGCTGGTGGCGGACCTCGGGCTCGAGAAAGCCGGCGTGGAGGTTCAAAACGGCTTCATCGCCGTCGGTGAGGACTATCGCACCGCCGCTCCCGCCATCTGGGCGATCGGCGACGTTATCGGACCGCCGCTGCTGGCGCACAAAGCCTCCGAGGAGGGCAAGGCGGCGGTCGAGTTCATGGCGGGTACGCGCAAGAAGCCGGTGGATCCGAGGACGATCCCCGCCTGCACCTACTGTCAGCCCCAGGTGGCGACGGTCGGGCTCTCCGAGGACGAGGCACGCGCGGCCAACTACGACGTGCGCGTTGGCAAGGTGCCCTTTGTGGCCAACGGCAAGGCGGTTGGGAGTGGGCATACCGAGGGCTTCATCAAGATCGTGAGCGATGCGCGCTACGGCGAGATCCTGGGCTGTCAGGCCATCGGCGCCGGCGTCACCGAGCTCATTGCCGAGGTCACCCTGGCCATGGCGCTCGAGGCCACGGTGCGCGAGCTGGCAGAGACCTGTCACGCACATCCCACGCTGTCGGAGGTGATGATGGAGACGGCGCTGGCCGCTGAAGGTCGAGCGATCCACTTCTGAGCGGAGGTTCTGAAAGAGTTCGCATGGGAATCACGGTTACGATGCCGCAGATGGGTGAGAGCGTCGTCGAGGGCACGCTCGAGAAGTGGTGTGTGAGCGAGGGCGATCGGGTCGAGAAAGACCAGATCCTGTGCGAGATCACCACAGACAAGGTGGATGCGGAGATTCCCGCGCCCGAGGGCGGAGTGCTGATGCGGCTCCTGGTTCAGGAGGGCCAGACGGTCGAGGTGGGTACGGAGCTGGCCGTGATCGACGCCGCGGGAACCGCGCGCGAGGCGACCAGCGCACCCAAGAAAACACGGGAGGCACCGCTGCCCGAAGCCCCTGCGCCGCCCGCGGCCGCAGCGCATGAGCGGGAGCAGCCCCGTGTCTCACCGCTCGCCCGTCGCATCGCCGAGGAGGAGGGGATCGACCTCGAAGGGATGACCCGCTCCGACACGGTCGGGCGCATTCGCAAGGTGGATCTGCTGGCTGCCGTCGAGCGCGAGCGCGCACGACCCGGCGTGACGCCCCGGCCGCGCGCAGCCGGGTCGAAGACCGCGGCCCCGGGAACGCTCGGCGAGTGGCTGGGAGGGATTCGCCTTCCCAGCTATACCCCGAAGCAAGAAGACCGCGTGATCGCCTTCTCGGCGATCCGACGCCGGGTCGCCGAGCACATGGTCGTGAGCAAGATCGTCTCGCCGCACGTGGGCACGGTGGCGGAGGTGGACCTGCACAAGCTGGTCGCGCTGCGCGAAGGCGCGAAGGCGGACTTCAAGCGCACCCACGGCTTCAGCCTGACCTACCTGCCCTTCGTGGTGGAGGCCACCGTGCGCGCGCTCAAGGAGTTCCCGCGCATGAACGCGACGGTCGTGGGTCAGGCCATCGTGGAGCGCGCCGGGATCCATGTTGGGGTCGCCGTGGAGACGGAGAAAGGTCTTCTGGTTCCCGTCATCCGCGATGCCGACCGCCTGTCCCTGGTGGGACTCACGCAGGCGATCGAGGATCTCTCGCGGCGGGCGCGCGAGCGGAAGATCAGCGCCGACGAGCTCTCTGGCGGGAGCTTCACCGTGACCAACCCCGGCCGCGAAGGAAATCTCTACGGCTTCGCCGTGATCAACCAGCCTCAGGTGGGAATCCTCCGCATGGGCGAGGTCAAGAAGCGTCCCGTCGTCGTGGAGCAGGAGGGGGCCGACGCGATCGCGATTCATTCTATGATGCATCTTGCGCTCTCGTATGATCACCGCATCATCGACGGCGTGACCGGGAATGGCTTCCTCTATCGTGTGGCCCGTAACCTGGAGGAAGCCGAGTTCGTAGTCTGACGAGCTCCGCCCAGCCTCTGGGGAGGAGGGAGTAAAACATGCCCGTCCCACTTGCGGATCAGTTGCAGCTCTACCGCAATATGGCGCTCATTCGACGTTTCGAAGAGGGCGTGGCGGAGGCGTACGCCGAGGGCTTCATCGGCGGCTTCACGCACCTCTACATCGGCCAGGAGGCCGTGGCGACGGGGGCGATCAGCGCGATCAATCACGATGACTACGTGATCGGGACCTACCGCGATCATGCCCATGCGCTCGTACGCGAGATCAGCCCGCGGGCGCTGATGGCCGAGCTCTATGGGCGCGTGACCGGCGTCTGCAAGGGGAAGGGCGGCTCCATGCACTTCTGTGACCCGGAGCGCTACTTTATGGGCGGCTACGCCATCGTGGGCGGAAACCTCCCGCTCGCGGTCGGGCTCGCGCTGAGCATCCAGATGCGCAACGAGGATCGGGTGGTGATGGCGTTTCTGGGCGATGGCGCCTCGAACCAGGGCGTCTTCCACGAGTCGCTTAACATGGCCAAGCTCTGGGAGCTTCCGGTGATCTTCGTGGTCGAGAACAACTTCTATGGAATCGCGACGGACGTCCGGATCTCCTCTGCTTTCAATGAGATCCACCGCAAAGCCCAGGGCTACGGCATGCCGGGACACGTGGTGAACGGCATGGACGTGATCGCGGTACGCGAAGAGTGCGAGGAGGTAGTCAAGTACGTACGACATGGCTCGGGCCCGGTGCTGATCGAGGCCCGCTGCTATCGCTACCAGGGCCACTCGATGACCGATCCCGGGCGTTATCGCAGCCAGGCCGAGGCCGACCTGTGGAGGAAGCGGGATCCGATTCCCCGCCTGGCGAAGCAGCTGGTCCAGCAGGGACTGGACGCGTCCCGCCTCGACGCGATCCAGCGCGAGGTGAACGAGGCGGTGCAGGACGCCATGCGCTTCGCCGAGTCGAGTCCGGAGCCACCTGACGAGGCGCTGTACGAGGATGTCTACGTGGAGAGCTACGGTGCCTGAGCTGCGTTACTTCGAGGCCGTAAACCAGGCGCTCCAGGAGGAGCTCGCGCGGGACGAGCGTGTGTTCATACTGGGTGAGGACGTGGGGCTGGCGGGTGGAACCTTCCGGGTTACGGACGGCCTGATGGCCGAGTTCGGCTCGCGGCGCGTGCGCGACACACCGATCGCGGAGGCCGCGATCGTGGGCATCGCGATCGGGGCCGCCATGTCCGGCATGCGTCCGATCGCGGAGCTCATGACCATGAACTTCGGCATCGTCGCCATGGACCAGATCGTGAACCACGCCTCGAAGATGCATTACATGTTCGGGGGTCAGGTGACCCTGCCTCTGGTGATTCGCGCGCCGGGCGGCGGCTGGACGCAGAAGGCTGCGCAGCACTCGCACTGCATCGAGTCCTGGTTCGTCAATACGCCCGGGATTCGCGTGGTGATTCCATCGACGCCGTACGATGTGAAAGGTCTACTCAAAACCTGCATCCGCAGCGAGGATCCGATTCTCTTCATCGAGCACGAGATGCTCTACTCCACGCGCGGAGAGGTACCGGAGGAGGAGTATCTGCTGCCGCTGGGCGTGGCGGAGGTGAAGCGTCCGGGCCGCGATGTGACGATCGTGGCCTGGTCGAAAATGCTGCACGAGGCCCTCAAGGCGGCCGAGCTGCTCGCCAACGAGGGCATCGAGGCGGAGGTGGTGGATCCGCGCACGCTGGATCCGCTCGATATGGACACGATCCTGGGCTCGGTTCTGCGAACCCGCCGCGCCGTGATCGCTGAGGAGGGCTGGCGCAACGTTGGCATGGGAGCCGAGCTCGCCGCCCGCCTCCAGGAGCATCTCTTCTACGATCTCGAGGCTCCGGTGCAGCGCGTGGCGGCGGCTGACGTGCCCACACCCTACGCGCGCAACCTCGAGCGGCTGGCCCTGCCCAACGCCCAGCGTATCGTCGAGGCCGTTTTGAAGATCACCCTCTAACGGAAGGAAGCTCATGCCCAAAGAGATTCGCATGCCGAAGCTTTCCGACACGATGGAGGAGGGCACCCTCATCGCCTGGCGCAAGCGTCCGGGCGACCCGATTAAGCGAGGCGAGGTCCTGGCGGACATCGAGACGGACAAGGCCGACATGGAGTTCGAGTCCTACACCGAGGGCACGATCCAGTCGCTCGTGGTCGAGGCTGGCACGACCGTCCCCATCGGCACCTTGATCGCGGTGATCCGGCTTCCCGGTGAGTCGGAGGATGAGGCCGCTGCCTTGGTGACGACCGCTCAGAAGCCTTCCGCGGCGGCGCCCGCGCCGGTAGCGGCGATGCCCCCACCGCCGAGCGCCGCGCCGCTCGCTACCGCCTCGCTCGCCGTGCCCGCTGCGGTCCCGAGCGTGGGGCTCCCTGCCGCGGTGCCCGGTACCCGGATCGTGGTTCCGATCGTCGATGAGGATCGGATTCGCGCCACGCCGCGCGCCCGGCGCATGGCGGAGGAGAAGTCGCTGGACCTGACCGAGCTCGAGGGCAGCGGGCCCGCGGGTGCGATCGTGGTGCACGATATCGAGAGTTACCTGAAGGAGCTTGAGGCGCATGAGCCCGATGTGGAGGGCGTGCGGGCGACCCCGCTGGCGCTGCGCATGGCGGGCGAGATCGGGGTAGATCTGGAGGGGGTGAAGGGCAGCGGACCGGGCGGTCGCATCACCAAGTCCGATCTGCTCGAGCACGTCTCGAGCCAGGATAAGCTGGCGGGCGAGCGCGAGGCGGAGCTCTTCCGAGGCGCACTGCAGCTCTCACAGAAGCGCAAGACGCTGATCCGGAACATGGTTCGGAGCAAAGCCGAAGCGCCCCACTTCTACGTGAGCATGTCGGTGCAGACCGACTCGCTCAAGGAATTGCGGGATCGTGTCAACCAGGAATCCGGGGACAAGCGGTCGCACCTCACCTACACCCACTTCATGATCAAGGCGGCTGCGCTGGCACTCGAGCGCTTCCCCGATGCCAACGCGACCTTCCGGCCGGAGGAGCACCAGATCGCGCTTTACGAGGCCATCAACATCGGTCTGGCCGTCGATGTGCAGGACGAGCTGGTGGCGCCGACCGTGAAGGATTGTCAGGGTAAGACGGTCTTCCAGCTCGCGGAGGAGGCGAACGCGCTGATCCAGCGCGCGCGCATGCGCAAGCTGCAGCCCAGCGACTATGCCGACGGCACGTTCACCATCTCGAACCTGGGCATGTTCGGGGTGGACTCGTTCTACGCCATCATCACCCCACCCCAGAGTTCCATTCTCTCGGTGGGTGGTATCCAGCAACGCCCCATTGTACGCGAGGGAAAGATCACGATCGGGTCGATAACGACGCTGGGCCTGTCCGTGGATCACCGCGTGCTCGACGGCGTGAAGGCCTCGCAGTTCCTGGCCGAGATCGCACGGCTGCTGGAGAACCCGGAGGAGCTGGTCCGGGATGGACACGACTTCGGCAGCTAGCGCGCTCGAGGTTCGGCACCTGGGTCTCGTCCCCTACGGGAAGGCGCTCGAGGTTCAGCAGGAGCTACGTCAGGCGCGCATGGAAGGGCGCCAGCCCGATACCGTGCTGCTGCTCGAGCATCCCCACGTGATCACCTTCGGGCGGGGGGGCCGGCGCGAAAATGCTCTGCTCTCGGACGAGGCGCTGCAGCAGGCCGGCTACGAGGTCTATCGCGTGAGTCGTGGCGGTGACGTGACCTATCACGGGCCCGGACAGCTCGTGGGGTATCCCATCCTGGACCTCGCGCAGCGTGGGCGGGATGTCCATCTCTACCTGAGGCAGCTTGAGGGCGTGCTGATCGACACGCTTGCCGACTTCGGGATTGCCGCGCGTCGACGCGAGGGCTATGCCGGGGTGTGGCTGGACGAGCGGCACAAGATCGCCTCGATCGGCGTGGGCCTGCGGCGCTGGACGACCACTCACGGCTTCGCGCTCAACGTCTGCTGTGACCTCCGCCGTTTCGATGCCATCATTGCCTGCGGTCTGCACGGTGTGGAGATGACGAGTATGCAGGAGAGCCTGGGACGAAAGGTCGGGATGGCGGCGGTGCGAACCCGCGTCGAAGCCCATCTGCGAAAGAGCTTTCCATGAGCGAGCTGCTGCAGATAGAGGCGCCCCGCGGGCGGCGACACCCCGAGCGACCGCCCTGGCTGCGGATCCGCTTCCGCCAGACCCCGGAGCTCGAGGCCATGCAGGCACTCGTGCGGGAGAAGCGTCTGAATACCGTCTGTCAGTCCGCGGCCTGTCCCAACCTGGCCGAGTGCTGGGCGCGGGGCACGGCGACCTTTATGCTGGGTGGAAACCGCTGCACGCGCCGCTGCGGCTTCTGCGACGTCACTACGGGACGGCCGGAGCCGCTCGACTCCCTGGAGCCCGCGCGCGTGGCCGATGCGATCCGTACACTCGGGCTGCGCTTTGCGGTGATCACGGCGGTGGCGCGGGATGACGTCGCGGACGGGGGAGCGGCGCACTTTGCGGCCACGATTCGAGCTGTACGCGAGCGGGCTCCGGGCTGCAAGGTGGAAGTGCTCATTCCCGACTTCAAGGGCTCGGAGGAGGCGCTCGCCACGGTGCTCGACGCGGACCCCGACGTGCTGAACCACAACGTCGAGACAGTGGCGCGTCTTCAGCGACGCGTGCGGCCGCAGGCGAAGTACGCCCGCTCCCTCGGCGTTCTGGCGTTGGCCCGACGCCTACGCCCCGATATCCCCACCAAGACCGGGATCATGCTGGGGCTGGGCGAGCGCGAAGACGAGATTCGCCAGACCCTGCTCGACATCCAGGCACAGGGCTGCGGGCTGCTCACGATCGGTCAGTACGTACGACCCAGCGCCGCCCATCTTCCCGTGGAGCGCTATGTCCCCCCGGCGGAGTTCGAGGCGTGGGGGGAGGAGGCCCGACGCATCGGTTTTCGCGAGGTGGCCTCCGGCCCGCTGGTGCGCAGCTCCTATCGCGCCGAGGAGCTGGCGGGCGCGCTGCCTCCTTCCTTATAATCGCGTCGCTCCCACGGTGTACTCCCCGGCCGAGGGTAGCGAGGAGGTCCAGATGCCGGGAAAGGTTGTCCGGGTCCGCCGACGGGAACGGCTGGGCCTGGCCCAGCGGCTCTATCTGCCCAACATCTTCGTTGGGCTCTACGTCACCGCACGGCACTTCTTCCGCAACCTGTGGGGCTATATCGTTGGCCGCAAGCGGACCTTTGTGGTCCAGTACCCCGAGGAGCAGGTGGATTATCCGGACGCCTTCCGCGGGCATCCCGTGCTGGTTGCGCTCGAGAACGGCGAGCCCAAGTGCGTTGCCTGTGGCTTGTGCGAGTTCGCGTGCCCCACGGATTGCATCACGATCATTCCGGAGGAGACCGACGCGGCCATCGAGCGCTATCCGCGTGAGTTTGACATCGATATGTCCCGCTGCATGTTCTGCGGGCTGTGCGAGGAGGCCTGTCCCGAGGAGGCCATCGTGATGAGCCGCAGCGTGGAGCTTGCCACCTACGAGCGCGAGCCAATGCTCCTGCACAAGAAGGATCTACTCCGGACGGAGGAGCAGCTCGGCCGTCGCATCGATTACATGCGCGAGGAGTACGCCCGCTGATGGAGGAGCTTTTGGATCGAGTGCGTGAGCTCCTGGGCGACGCTGTGGTGGATTCCCACTCGCACTTCGGCGATGCGACCGTGCTGGTGAAACGCGAGCGAGTTCTCGAGTCATTGCGTACGCTGCGAGAACACCCTGACCTGCGCTTCAACTTCCTGATCGATCTGACGGCGGTGGATTACCTGGGTCAGGATCCGCGCTTCGAGGTCGTCTACCATCTGGCCTCTATCGAGACCGAGCTCCACGGCACCGAGCCGTCAAAGGTGCAGCGCCGGCTGCGCGTCAAGACGCGGGTGCCCGAGGATCCCTGTGAGCTGGATTCGGCCGTCGAGATCTGGCCGGCGGCGAACTGGATGGAGCGTGAGGCCTGGGATCTCTACGGGGTGCGCTTCAAGGGCCATCCGGACCTACGCCGCATTCTGCTCTACGAGGAGTTCAAAGGTCACCCACTGCGCAAGGACTACCCGAAGGAGCGGCGCCAGCCGCTCATCGGTCCGCGGAACTGAGAGGTCGTCCATGGTAGAGCCTGCCAGGAAGAGCCCGAGCGATGAGAACGCTGGACAACTCCCCACCGACCGCCAGGTGCTCAACATGGGCCCGTCCCACCCCGCGACGCACGGCACGGTCAAGTTCACGGTCGAGCTCGACGGCGAAACGATCACCGCGATGGACGTGGCGGTGGGCTACCTGCACCGCGCCTTCGAGAAAGAATGCGAGAGCGGCACCTATTATCAGGCCATTCCCTACACCGACCGCCTGAACTACAACTCAGCGATCCTTTCGAACCTGGCGTACTGCATGGCGGTGGAGAAGCTGCTCGAGCTGGAGCTGCCGCTACGTTGCCAGTGGCTAAGGGTTCTGGCCAGCGAGCTTTCGCGCATGGGCGACCATCTCACCCGGCTCGGCGCGGCCTGTCTCGAGCTCGGTGCGATGACGCCGTTCCTCTACGGCATCGAGGCGCGCGAGATCAACTGGGACCTGCAGGAGATGCTCTGTGGTGCACGCGTTACCTCCAACTACATCCGCATCGGGGGGCTCCAATCGGACGCGCGGCCGGGCTTTGAGGATCGCTGCCAGGAGTCGCTGGATCGGATCGAAACGCTGCTCGTCGACTTCGACAAGATGATCACCGCCAACCGTATCTTCGTCGACCGCTTCCGCGACACCGGCATCCTATCGAAAGAGCGCTGCATCGCCTTCGGCATCACCGGCCCGCTCCTGCGTGCGGTCGGGGTCCCGTACGACGTACGCAAGGCCGAGCCTTACCTCGTTTACGACGAGCTTGACTTCGACGTGCCGATCGGCTCGAGAGGCGACAACTACGACCGCTTCCTCGTGGTGCAGGAGGAGCTGGGGCAGAGCATCCGCATCATCCGCCAGTGTCTCCCTGTCGTGCGCAAGACCGTGGGCGAGCCGGTTAATGTAGCCGACCCCCGCGTGCGTTGGCCCGGGAAGGACCGGGTGTTCGGCCGCATGGAAGAGCTGATCCAGCTGTTCAAGGGCGTGACCGAGGGCATCAAGGTGCCCGCGGGCGAGGCGTACTGTGCCATCGAGTCGCCCAATGGAGAGCTCGGCTTCTACATCGTCTCGGACGGGAGTGGGAAGCCCTACAAGGTGCGCTGCCGCCCCCCGAGCTTTGTCAACACCCAGCCCCTGGCCGAGATGCTGCAGGGGGGATTGCTCGCGGACATCATCCCCACCTTCGATATGGTCAACATGATCGGGGGCGAGTGTGACCGCTGAGAGCGCAGCGGCCTCGGCGGGCGGGTTCACACACGTACTGGCCCTTGAGCGCTGGGGCGAGCCCGATGCGTGGGAGGGCAGTGTGAACGACCCACGCACGCGCGAAGAGCACGGCATCCGCTACAACGAGAAGTGGATCTATTTGCTGCGTGAGGGTCAGCGCCGGCTCGTGTACTGGCACCGCTACGGCTTCCGCGGGATGCTGCTCGAACTCGCGGACGGGAGCGTTCAGCAGGAGAGCGTCTGAGCCCGGCGCCGCCACTGCGCCCGACCGGGCTCTGGCTCCGTCGAGACGGCAGTTTCGTGCACGAGGGCGTAGTCGTTAGCCACGCGCGCCTGCAGCGGGCGCTCCTGCGGGGCGTGCGCTTTGCGGAGGAGGAGGGCGTCTTCATCGTGCAGCTTGGCCGCTTTCGCGGCCAGATCGAGGTCGAGGACATCCCCTTCTGGGTGGTGGCCTACGACCCGGATGAGGGAGCCATCGATCTCACAGACGGCTCCTCGGAGCCCCTCCGGACCGAGAGCCTGCGCATCGATCCGGACGAGGTCTTCCGCGTGGACGTGAAGGAAGGTCGCTTCCAGGCCCGCTTCACGCATACGGGCCAGGCCCACCTGCTCGAGCACGTCGAGCCGCGGAACGGCGGCTGGGTGCTAAGCGTTGGCGGGCGCTGGGTCCCCGTGCCGAAAGTCTCCTCACCAGGCGGTCGTGCTTGAAGCACTGCCCGGCCTTACGTATAAGGTCAGTGGCTCGGCGGCGTAGCCAAGTGGTAAGGCGCGGGCCTGCAAAGCCCTGATCACCGGTTCGAATCCGGTCGCCGCCTCCATAAGTAGTTGTTATTGCTCATCTTTTTGAAGGGCTTTTAAGCTGCTGTCCACCTGCTGTCCACGCGTGAGTTTCACCACGTCAGCCAAACCCTCGCCCGCGAGCGTGATGTAGCGGCTCGTGCTTCGCGGGTCCGCGTGGCCCATGTACTTCTGAAGCCGAACATCACCCAGCCCACGGGCCGCTGTGTGGGTTCCGAAAGCATGTCGCCCACCTTCGTTCGGCTTGATGGTGACGCCAACCTGGCGGCACGCCGCGAGCCAGACGCGACGCTCGCTAGCGGGCGTCCAGCGTTTGTCTGGCTCGCGCCCATCTGGGTTCTGGAAGTGGGGTTCTAGTCCCTTCAAACGGCGAGTTCGCGGTACGTACTTCTCAAGCCATTCGGCCACGTAGTCGTGCAGCGGCAAGTAGCGAGGGTGGCCGGTCTTGGTGTTTGTGAGATGAAGCATGCCGCGTTCGCGGTG
>SMWZ01000210.1 GCA_004356455.1 Deltaproteobacteria bacterium | reverse complement strand
TGAATCCGGACGTGACCGTCCGCAGCAAGGGGGTCATGGAGAAGTGCACGTTCTGCGTGCAGCGCATCATCGAGGCCAAGGACGAGGCGGTCAACCAGGGTCGCAACGTGCGGGAGGGTGAGGTCACACCCGCCTGCGCGCAGAGCTGCCCGTCGCATGCCATCGTGTTCGGAAACCTGAAAGATCCCGAGAGCCGGGTTTCGAGGCTGCGCCAGGACAAGCGGGCGTATCGGGTCCTGGACCACCTCTACACCAGACCCGCCGTGTCCTACCTGAAGGCGATCCGGCGCAACCAGAGCCACAAGAGCTAGTCGAGAGCATGGCCGCGATCACCGAGCCAGTAGCGGCGAACGCCAACCAGATCAATCAGGACATTCTCCGGGTCCTGACTCCGCCGTCGTCCCTCTACGTGATCAGTGTGCTCCTGCTCATGGGTGTGGTCGGCGCCGGTGTGGCTGCGCTCGCGTACCAGACCTGGAAAGGCTTTGGCGTCACCGGGCTCAACCACCCCGTGATGTGGGGGGTGTACATCACGAGCTTCGTGTTCTGGGTCGGGATCGCACACGCCGGGACGCTCATCTCGGCGATCCTCTATCTCTTCCGGGCCAAGTGGCGCAGCGCGATCAATCGGGGCGCCGAGGCGATGACCGTCTTCGCCGTCATTACGGCGGCGCTCTTCCCGCTGATCCACATCGGCCGGCTATGGAAGGTCTACTTCATGCTCCCCTATCCCAACCAGCGGGGGCTGTGGGTCAATTTCAAGTCGCCGCTCATCTGGGACGTCTTCGCCGTCAACACCTACATGATAATCTCGATCCTCTTCCTCTATGTCGGACTCATTCCCGATATTGCAGCCGCGCGCGATAAGTGTACGGACTGGCGACGCAATCTCTACAATATCCTCGCGCTCGGCTGGCGCGGCACCGCGGAGCAGTGGCGACACCACGCGCGTACGGTTCTGCACCTGTCCGGCCTGGCGACGCCGCTGGTCCTCTCGGTGCACAGCGTGGTCTCGTGGGACTTCGCGGTGTCACTGGTCCCCGGCTGGCACACGACCATCTTCGCACCCTACTTCGTCGCCGGTGCCATCTTCTCCGGGATGGCGATGGTGATCACGTTGATGGTCCCCGTGCGCAAGGCCTTCGGCCTCGAAGCCCATATCCGCTCCGAGCACTTCGATAATATGGGCAAGTTCATCGTGCTCACCTCGAGCATCGTCGCCTACTCCTACGCGATCGAGTTCTTCATGGCCTGGTACAGCGCGAACCCCTTCGAGCAGGGCTCGTTCTGGCATCGCGCCTTCGGTGATTACTGGTGGGCGACGTGGATCATGATCATCTGCAACGTTGTCATACCGCTGCCGCTCTGGATCAAACGCGTCCGAGTCAACGTCGTGGCCCTGTGGGTGATCTCGATCTTCATCAATCTCGGGATGTGGTTCGAGCGCTTTGTGATCATCACCACGGGCCTCTCGCATGAGTACAACCCCGCCGCGTGGGGCTACTACACGCCCTCGTGGGTGGAGCTCACGATCCTGCTGGCCAGCTTTGCGTGGTTCCTGATGTGGTTTCTGCTCTTCTTGCGCATATTCCCGATCGTGGCGATCCAGGAGGTGAAGGAGTCCCACTACGAAACCCAGGAAGAGGGGGCGCACTGATGGCGCAGGTGCTGGGAGTGCTCTCGACCCCTGGCGGCACGGTGGCCGCGGTGGAGTCGCTCAAGCAGGCCGGCTTCGACAACCTCGAGGTCTACTCGCCCGTGCCGAGTCATGCGATCGAGCACGCGCTGGGGAAGGGCCCGAGCTGGGTTCGGCTGTGGACGCTGATTGGCGGGCTCACCGGCGTGGCGACCGGATATCTAATGACAATCTGGATGGCCTACGACTCAGGGGTCGTCATCGGGGGCAAGCCCTTCGCCTCGATTCCGGCCTACACCATAATCGCGTTCGAGCTCACGATCCTCTTCGGCGGGGTGTTGACGGTGCTGGGACTCATGGCGCACGGCCTTTTGCGGACCGCGCGCCGGGACCCGGTCTATCGACCGTCGTTCAGCAACGATGAGTTCGGCTGCTTGGTGCGCTGTCACAGCGATCAGATCCCGCGCGTGCAGGAGCTGCTGCAGGGCGCGGGCAGCATGGAGGTGCGCGTTGTCGAGGGTTAGGACGAGCGTGCTCCTCTTCATCCTCGCCGCGCCGGGCCTGGGCTGCTGGGAGCAGGTTTCGAGCGAGTGGTTCGCGCAGATGAAGGAGCAGCCAGCCGTGCAGGCGCTCGAGGGTGTGCAGCCGCTGATGCCGCCAGAGGGGACCGTTCCCGTGGGCGGGATCGAGCCCCGCATCGACTCGCCCGTGCCTGCCTTCTCACCTCAGGCCCAGGCGCTGCAGAACCCCGTGGCGATGACGCAGGCCTCCGTGGAGCGGGGTAAGCAGGTCTACACCATCTACTGCAGCGTCTGCCACGGCGCGGACGGCATGTCAAACCCCGAGCAGAATCCGGTGGCGCGTCGCTTCGCGGAGGGCGGGATGCCGCCGACGCCGCTATTGGCCGTTCCCGCTTACAGCGACGGGTTTCTTTTCACGAAGATCCGTTACGGTAAGCCGGGTATGCCGGGCTATCCGCAGATCCCGCCTGAGGATCGCTGGCACGTTGTCAACTACCTGCGCACCTTGATCAAAGGGGGCTGAGCCGTGACCACCGACGTAGTGCAGCCGAGTTCTCTTCCGCGCGGCCCAGCGCTGCTCTTCGGCGTGCTGGCCCTGGTCGGGCTCGTCACGCTGTTTTATGGCCTCTTCGCCGACTCCGAGCGCACGTATCGCGTCTTTCTGCACAACTGGCTGCTCTGGGCCGCGCTCTCGCAGGGCGCGCTCGTGCTCTCCGCTGCCTTCCGCCTCACGAACGCGAGCTGGCAGGGGCCCATCCATCGCGTGGTGGACTCGTTGGCGGCCTACGTGCCGCTTTCCCTTGTGCTCTTCGGGGTGATCTATCTCGGACGCCACGAGCTCTTCGAGTGGACCCGCCATCCGATCCATGGCAAGGAATGGTGGTTCTCCGAGGGCTTTACCTTCATACGCGACACGATCGCGCTGCTGTGGATGACGCTCATATCGGGTTTCTATGTCTATCTCTCGGTGCGACCGCTGCTGGGCGAGGCCCGGGAGAATACTTCCGGTTCGAGGCTGGCGCTCTATCAGCGCTGGACGGCCGGCTGGCGGGGCGAGGCCGCCGAACGCGAGCTTGCGGTGCGCCGCCTCAGGAAGCTCGCCGCCGTGCTCGTGCTCTCCTACGTGCTGGCTTACTCGCTGCTGGCCATCGATCTGATCATGTCGCTCGCGCCTCACTGGGTGAGCAGCATGTTCCCGGCTTACTACGCGTGGGGGGGCTTCCTGTCGGCCATCTCTATGACGGCCCTGCTGTGTGTGCTGATGCGCAACAGCGAAGGTCTGCGGGGCGAGATCACGACGAACCGCCTGCACGACCTGGGGAAGATGATCTTCGCGTTCTCCATCTTCTGGATGTACCTCTTCTGGTCGCAATATATCGTGATCTGGTACGGGAATATGCCCGAAGAAACCAGCTTCATCCTGGCGCGCCTGGGATCGCAGTTTCTCCAGGACACCTGGTACCTGGAGGGGTTCTGGACCCGGCTGGCCGAGCCCTACGTCAAGATCACGCTGCTGGCCTGGATCCTGCTCTGGGTCGTCCCCTTCTGGGTCTTGCTCGGGCAGCGGCCCAAGAAGACGCCCGCCATCCTGGGCACAGTCGCGTTTGGCTCGGTATTGGGCTTCTGGATCGAGCGCTACGTGCTGGTCACGCCGTCCCTGGTTCCGCCCGAGTCGGGGGCTGCGCCCAACACGCTGCTCGCGCCACTGGGTGGCATCGAGGTGGGACTGGCCCTGGGCTTCCTCGGGCTTTTCTTCCTCTGCTTCCTGACCTTCGGGCACGTTTTCCCCGGCCTGCTTCCGGCGAAAAGCGGGGTCCGCTAGGTCAGTCGAACTCGAGGGCGTCCCCCGAGTTGGAGAGTCGGCGGTAGTAGCAGCGGGAGCGGGTGCCGCCCGCCGGCGTCTTGGTGTGACAGACCCCGCCGCGTGGACGCACGCGATAGAGCAGCGAGTTTTGCTCGCAGTTCACCCGCACCTCGACGATATCGAGCACGTCGCCTGAGGTTCCACCCTTGTGCCAGAGCTCGTTGCGCGAGGTCGACCAGAGCACCGCCGTGCGCGTCCGCAGGGTCTCGCGCAGCGCCTCCTGGTTGGCGTAGCCGACGAAGAGCACGTCGCCCGAGTCCGCGTTCTGCAAAACCACCGGCAGCACGTCCTGCTTCGTCTCACCCACCTGGCGCAGCTTCGAGAAGTCGAGGGTGAGCGCGCTGCCCTCTTCCAGCTCGTTCATGTCTGCAGCTTAGAGGCTCGAAAGACCTTAGGCTAGGCTCCTTGGCGGACTTAAGGACAGAGTCTTGAGACGCAAGCGCATACTTGCCGGAGCGATTCTGCTCACGCTGGGCTGCGGCCAGGGGGGTGAGCGGAGCCCGGCGGAGCAGGGCCAGCGCATCTACGTTGCGAACTGTACGGCCTGTCATAACCCAAACCCGGTGCTGGATGGCACGCTCGGCCCCGCAGTGGCCGGGAGCTCGCGCGCGCTGATCGAGGCGCGGCTGCTACGCGCCGAGTACCCGCCGGGCTATACACCCAAGCGGCCGACTCAGCAGATGGTCGTCATGCCGTATCTCGAGCCTTACATCGACGTGCTGGCCGCCTACCTCGCGGAGCCCTAGGAGCCCGACCCAAGACTTCGCCTTGGGTCCGCTCCTGGCCGTACTAGCTAGCGCGTTATCGGCGAGCTGAGCTCGCCTGCGCGCGGGCGCCGGACTTCGTCGTCGCCCTGGTAGCGCGTTATCGGTGAGCTGAGCTCTACTACCCGGATATCGGCCGGCAAAGCCGGCCTGCCGGGACGGCGCCTGACTTCGTACGCGCCTGGTGCGCGCGCGTCGGGCGACTCTTGAGTCGGCCTCCTAGCCTGGAGCTAGAGCAGGATGGACGACAACAGGAAGAGCACCACCGTCAGCCACACGCCCGCGTGGATCACGCCGGAGACCGAGCTCAAGGGCTTCTGGGTGGCCAGTCCGGGGCCGATCAGCGCGTTGAGCTCGACCAGCAGGATCAGGATCAGGGCCACGAGCCAGTACAACCAGAAGTCCGGATTGATCGACCGCCCGCCCTGGAGGTGGCTGGCCGAGCCCATGAAGAAGAGCATGGGGATCGAGAACAGCGTGTTTGTGCGCGACGCCAGGCCCGCGCGCTGCCCGCGCGCCGCGGCCTCGGGAATGGCCTCACCGCCCGCAGCCACCTGCTCCGCCGACGCAATCACGATCTTCTGGGCCGGCCAGATCACGAACCACACATTGGCCCACATAAGCGTACCCATGGCTCCGCCGGTCAGTATCAGCGTGAGGTAGTGCTCCTGGCCCGAAATGCCCCCCACGTGAAGCTTGGTCAGCACCATGATCCAGCCCGTGAGGAAGGTGAACATCGCGCCCCAGCGGAACCACCACAGCGCGTTCGGGACCAGGCCGCGGATCATGCCGCTGCGCACGGCGGGGTCGGCGGTAGCGAAGAAGGGCGTCTGGATGAAGTTGAAGTAATAGAGCACGCCGATCCAGGTGATCCCGGCCAGAAAGTGGAACCACCGCATGAGGAACAGAAACCCCTCCGTCGTGAATAGCTCCATGACAAACCTCCCTCGTTGTGTGGTTCTCTCGCCGTCCCGAACCGGCACCTCGCCGGCGCAAGCAGGCCCCGGCGCGTATTCGACTGCAACCACCTTACCGTTGTCAATCGCTATGCGGGCATCGGAGACGGATGGGGTAGGATCGCCACAGATCATGCGGGAGCCCAGGTGCTCCGGACATGAGATGATTTACGCTAGGAGGACCGAGCATGCGCGTGGTGACCGTGATGCCATTGGACAGCTGGCGCAAGGTGGCACCCGCGGCGCAGGCGGCGGAGGCGGCCGGATTCGACGGCTTGATGAGCGCCGAGATCGCGCACGACCCGTTCATCCCGCTCGCCCTGGCTGCGCTGGCCACCGAGCGGATCCAGCTCTCGACCGGTATCACGGTGGCCTTCCCGCGCAGCCCCATGGTGATCGCCCAGCTGGCGTGGGATCTCCAGGCCGAGTCCGGTGGGCGCTTTGTTCTGGGCCTGGGCTCGCAGGTCAAGGGCCACATCGAGCGGCGCTTCAGCGTAGCGTGGACCCAGCCGGTCGCGCGCATGCGCGAGTACATTGAGGCACTGCGTGCAATCTGGCAGAGCTGGGAGCAGGGTGTCCCGCTGCAGTACGAGGGCGAGCACTACCGCTTCACACTCATGACGCCCGAGTTCTCGCCGCGCCCGACGGGCTTGGGCCCCGTCCCGGTCTGTATTGCGGCCGTGGGTCCCGACATGCTGCGTATGGCGGGGCGGGTCTGCGACGGCGTGCGTCTGCACGGCTTCTGCACGCGACGCTATCTGGAGGAGGTCTGTGCCGCCCGCATCGAAGAGGGCCTGGCGAAGAGCGGGCGTGAACGCGCACGCTTTGAGGTGTCGGGGGGCGGCTTCATCGCGACCGGCCCCGATGAGGATGCGCTGCGGCGTTCGGTCGACGAGGTTCGCTATCGCATCGCGTTCTATGGCTCGACCCGAACCTACGCCAGGGTGCTGACCTTGCACGGTCTGGACGAGCTGGCGACACGCCTGCACCGGCTCTCCGTGCAGGGCAAGTGGAGCGAGATGGCGCGTGAGGTGAGCGATGACGTGGTGCAGCTCTTCGCTGCCGTAGGTACCTACCCGAACATCGCGGGCGCGATCGAGAAGCGCCTGGGCGGCTTCGCCGACGTGGTGTGGATGGACTTCCCGAAGGCTACTCCGGACGGGCTCAAGCGCGAGATCATCCAGGACATCCAGCGCACCCCGTCGCCGTTTCGGGGCTGGAGCTAGTGTCCTGTGCCAGAAGTTCGCTCGCATTCTCGACGCCCGCTGCATCCACGCTCGCGGCGTTGCACTCGCTCGCCGAAGCTACGGATTCGCCTCGCTCGCGCGCCTTGCGAGCGCGGCGCCTCGGACGCCAGAACCGCGTCGGAACTTCAGGAACAGGACACTAGTTTACTCCTCGCGCTTCGCGATCCACTCGAGCAGGGCTTGGACCCGGGCCACGTTGGGGAGCTGGTGCGAGGCGCGGGTGGGCGCGTCGGCACTCCCGACGCGGAAGGTGATGCCCAACCCGCTCAGCACCCGGAACGCATCCTCATCTGTCTCATCGTCGCCGACGTAGATCGTACGTACGGTCTCGGACCAGCTGGGTCCATAGGCGGTGCGTAGAACATGCAGAACGGCGTGGCCCTTGTCCCAACCGACCGGCGGGCGGGCTTCCACCGCGCAGTGCGCATCACGTGCCTGGAAGCCGGCGTCCTGGATGTGGGCGCGTGCCTCCCGCGCCAGGCTTTCGTGCTGTGTGCGATCCGCCTCGCGATAGTGGAAGGTGAGAGAGCCACGCTTCCCCTCCACCCAGGCGCCCGGCACGCACATCGACTCGAGCGCATGGGTCAGGTCAGGCAAGCGGTACTGGTAGTGCTCGAGGTCTGGGTGTTGGAAGGGTTCGAGCTCCGGCCCCTCGATCTCGAGGCCGTGATTGCCGACGTAGATCAGATCCTTGAGACCGGTGATCTTGGTCACGTCCGTGAGCGCGCGTCCGCTGACGATGGCCACGCCCGTGTCGCTTCGGCGGGCGCAGGCCGTGATGGCCTTACGCATTCCGCTGCTCAGGTTGGCCTCGTTGGGGTGGCGGCGTAGCGGTGTCAGAGTCCCGTCGTAATCGAGAAAGAGCGCCAGGTGATGGCCGGCCAGGAAACGGCCCAGCCAGGCTTGGAAGTCGCTGTCGGTGGCCGGCTCGAGCTTGGCGTGCTTATCACGTGCCGCCTCGAGGAAGCCCTGCAGCCAGGCGTCGATGTCGTAGCGCCGCTCGCGCGCACGCAGAGCCACCATGCGATCACGCCGCGCTGGCTCCTCCATCGTGAGCGCGGTGTGCAGTGCCTCGGCTGTACCATCCAGGTTGAGCGGATTGACTAGAAGGGCCTCGCGCATGGTGAAGGCGGCGCCGGCCATGCGTGAGAGCACCAGCACACCCGGGTCGTCCACCTGGGAGGCGACGTACTCCTTTGCGACGAGATTCATTCCGTCGCGCAGCGGGGTTACCAAGGCGACGTCCGCGTCCCGATAGAATGCCGCCAGCCGTTCGGGGGACACAGAGCGGTAAAGATACTGGATGGGCGACCACGTGGCGGTCGCAAAACGACCGTTGACCCGTCCTACGATCTCATCGATCTCGCGCTTGAGCTCCTGGTACTCCGCCACCTGGAAGCGGCTCGGCACCGCGATCTGAAGCAGGATGACCTTCTCCCGGTGCTCCGGGTGCAGCTCGAGCAAGCGCTCGAAGGCTCGAATGCGCTCCGGGATGCCCTTGGTGTAATCGAGCCGGTCCACACCCAGAACGATCTTCTCGCTGCGCATGTGCGGCTCGGGCGGGGCGCGCCGCGCCTGAGAGTCGTAGAGCGCGAAGTCGATCCCCAATGGAAACACTCCGACCTGGACCGTTCGGTCGCCGTGCTCTACGAGACCCGAGGCGCGATCGACGCGCGCCCCGAGCAGCAGCTCGACGCAGTCCAGGAAATTGCGCGCATAGGTGTGGACATGAAAGCCGATCAGGTCAGCCGCGAGCAGACCTCGCAAGATGTCGCGGTCCCAGGGCAGCAGTCGAAACAGGTCGTAGGGTGGAAACGGGATGTGCAGGAAGTAGCCGATGCGCGTCTCCGGACGCAGGCGCCGCAGGTGGAGGGGTGTCCGCGTGAGGTGATAGTCGTGCACCCAGGTAAGACCGTTCGTCTGGCTCGCCTCGGCCGCCGCTTGCGCGAAGCGCGCGTTCACTTCTTCGTAGGTCTCCCAGTCACGCCGATCGAAGCGGGCTCGCTCGGCCATGCAATGGAAGAGGGGCCACAAGGTCCGGTTCGAGAAGCCGTGGTAATAGCGGTTCACCTCGTTGTCGGTGAGCTCCACGGTGCGCATCTGGTAGGGGTCATCGGGCTTGGAGAGTGTCTCGCCCTCCCGCAGCTTCATGCCGGGCCATCCGACCCAGGTGCCGCCCTGCTTGGCGAGCACGGGCTCCAGCGCGCTGACCAGGCCTCCGGTGGAGCGTCGTCGCTCGAGCCCCGAGCTGCCGCGCTGAAGCGTCACAGGCAGCCGGTTGCTGATCACCAGGAGGGGCCGACTCTTGCCCCTGCGTTTCGAGCTTGAACCCACGAAGCCTGCATGATACGCCAGGCTGGCGCGGCGATCCCGCCGGGCCACCGTCCGACGCTTCGGGGGTCCATACTATTAACCAATCCCGACGCGAGCTCGTTCTGGTCGGTGCCGGGCACGCCCACGTCCAGGTCATCCGTCGTTGGGGCCAAGAGCCTCTCCCGGGCGTGGCGCTTACGCTAGTGGTGGACGACCCGATCGCCATCTACTCGGGAATGGTTCCGGGCTTCGTAGCGGGGCAGTACGCACGTCACGAGCTCGAGATTGACGTGCGCAGGTTGGCCGCGCGCGCCGGGGCACGTTTGATCGAGGCCCGCGCGCTCAGGGTCGATCCCCGACGCCGCCAGCTGGAGCTGGAGGGTCACCCTACGCTGACCTATGACCTGGCCTCGCTCGATGTGGGCTCCAGCGTTGCGGGTCTAGAGCTGCCCGGGGTCCGCGAGCACGCACTCTCGACCCGACCCATGGTGCGCTTCGTGCGTCGCATGCACGAGCTCATCGATCGCGCCCGTGTACGCCTGCCCGGAAGACCCTTTCGCGCGGTCGTGGTTGGTGCCGGCGCTGGCGGCGTCGAGCTCGGCTTGTGCCTGGAGCGCCGTTTGGCGCGGGAGGGGGCGGGTCCGGTCGAGATGAGTCTGCTCGAGGCAGGCACACGCATCCTGGCCGGTGCTCCCAGCGGCTTGGTCCGGCGGGTGCAGCAGGTGGCCGCGGCCCGCGGCATCAGGCTGAGCTGCGGAGCGCGCGTGCAGGCGGTGGAGCCCGGTCAGCTCCGGCTGGAGGGAGACCAGACGCTGCCCTTTGAGGCGCTGCTCTGGGTGACCGGTGCGGTCGGCGTTGCGCTCGTGCGGGACTCCGAGCTGCCCCAGGACGAGCGGGGCTTCGTGCGGGTGCGTTCGACCTTCGAGGTGGTGGGCCACGATGGCCTGCTGGCCGTGGGCGACTGCGCGACGTTCGAGGCCTTTCCGGACCTGCCCAAGGCCGGGGTCCACGCGGTGCGCTCTGGGCGCGTGCTGGATCACAACCTACGTGCGAGGCTGCGTGGCGAGCGTCTGCGCGCCTACCGTCCCCAACGCGACTTCCTCACGCTGCTCAACCTGGGTGACGGCACCGCGCTCGGGGCGAAGTGGGGGATCTCCTTTCGCGGTCGCTGGGCGATGCGCTGGAAGGATCACCTCGACCGGCGCTTCGTAGAGGCGTTTCAGTGACGGATCGTCGGAACCGCGTGCCCGCCTAGGAGGGCGATTCGAGAGTCGCCCGACGCGCGCACACCCCGCGCGCAGGCGAGCTCCGCTCGCCGATCCCGTGCTAGTACTCCTAGCGGCCCCGGCGGCGATCGGCGAAGGGGAACGCGCGGTGGGTCTCCTTCGTCTCCGCCGAGGTGCGCAGGCCGTCAGGGTGGCGCGAGGCGAACATGCGCCGCGTGGGGATGTAGACATCGGAGAGCTGGGGACGTGCGTATTCGGCCTTGCAACCGCAGCCGCAGCGGTCGCTGCCCGCACAGGCGCCGCAGCAGTACCAGGTGTCGTCCCGGAGACTCGCCGCGTAGCCGAGTGCGCAGGCGCAGCGGCTGCAGCTGCCGCTCACGGCCGCCGTGTGGTGGTTGTCTGAAGCCATAACCCCCTATGCATCGGGTATCTCGTCTGATTCCTCAAGGGGCGGGTATACTCCGCCCGATGAAGATCTACACCAAGGGCGGGGATGCGGGCGAGACTTCTCTCTTCGGGGGGCAGCGTGTGCGCAAGGACACGTCACGTGTGGAGGCGTACGGGGCTGTCGACGAGCTGAACGCGATCCTGGGCCTGGCGGTGGCGGAGCTCGAGGACAAGGATCTGATCGAGCTCCTGCGCGTGATTCAGGCCTCGCTCTTTGATTTGGGCGGGGAGCTCGCGACCCCCGACGTGGAGGAGCGCCAGGAGCGCGGCAAGGCGATGCCGCGCGTGAGCGAGCCGGACGTCGCCGAGCTCGAGTCCTGGATCGACCGGCTGGAGGGTGAGCTCGAGCCGCTGCGCAGCTTCGTTCTGCCCGGCGGAGCCCGGGCGGCAGCGTTGCTGCATCTGGCGCGAACCATATGCCGGCGGGCCGAGCGTCGGGTGGTCTCGCTCTCGGAGAAGGAGGCAGTGCAGCCGGTTGTACTGCGCTACCTGAACCGGCTCTCCGACCTGTTCTTCGTGCTGGCGCGTGTGGTCAATCGGCGCAGTGGTGTCGTGGAGCCCACCTGGGTGGGACGCGAACGTTGAGCCCAGAGGACTACGCCCGCCTACTGATCGAGGTCGGGGCAATCGAGCTTCGCACCAACCCGGATCAGTGGTTCACCTGGACATCGGGTGAGCGGGCGCCGATCTACTGCGACAACCGCGTGCTGATGTCTTATCCCGAGGCGCGCGCGCGCATCGCGGACGGCCTGGCGGACGCGATCCGGGCCCGTTATCCCGCCTGCGAGGTGATCGCCGGCACTGCCACCGCTGGCATTCCCCACGCCGCATGGGTGGCCGAACGGCTCGAGCTGCCCATGGTCTACGTGCGCGGGGGTAGCAAGGACCACGGCCGCAAGAAGCGGGTCGAGGGGCGGCCTCTGCGCGGCGAACGCGTGGTGCTCGTCGAAGACCTGATCTCCTTCGGCGGCAGCGCTGGCGCGGCACTGGTGGCGCTGGGCGAGGAGGGCGGCAAGGTGATCGGGGTACAGGCCATCTTTTCTTACGGCTTCGCGGACGCGGCGCAGCGCTTCGAGGAGGCGGGTGTGCCCTGTCAGACGCTCACCGACTACGATGCCCTGCTCGGCTGTCTGGAGCTGGACGAGGCTAAGCAGGAAGTCCTGCTCGCGTGGCGAGCTCGCTGAAGACATCGAGCGCCGTACCCGAGATCTCCGTGGCCAGACTTCGCGTTGCCTCGGGGCCTCCGAGCCGCTCGAGTCCGTACGTGCCGTAACGCAGGCTGAAGAGCTCCATCGCCCACGCTACACGGCTCGTGCAGCGTCGGCGCGAGAGCTCCTTCGAGCCCTCCAGATAGGAGCGGTGCTCACGCAGTGCCGCGGCTAGCTTGGCGACGCCCTCGCCGGTCTGAGCACTGACCCCGAGCACTGGTGGGCTCCATTCCGGCCGCGAGCCTGGTGCGATCGACAGGATCGACTCGAGATCCGCGCGCGTGCTCTGCGCGAGCGCACCCAGATCCCACTTGTTAACCACCAGCACGTCGGGGATCTCGAGAATTCCCGCCTTCATAAATTGGAGTGTGTCGCCGGAGCCCGGCTGAAGCACCAGCACCACGCTATCGGCCACCGTCTCCACGTCGACCTCGGACTGGCCGACACCCACCGTCTCCACGAGCGTCCAGTTAAAGGCGGCGCGCAGCACCACCACGGCCGCCCGCGTAGCGGGTGCGAGACCGCCCAGCTGATCGTGTGTTGCCATGGAGCGAATGAAGACCCGCTCATCGGGCTTTGGCCGCAGGCGAGCGCGATCGCCGAGCAGGGCCCCGCCCGAGCGCCGGCTGGTCGGATCGACGGCCACCATTCCGACGCTGAGGCCCTCGTCCACCCAGTGGCGAATGAGCGCGGCGGCCAGGGTCGACTTGCCCACGCCCGGGGGGCCGGTGAGGCCGACCACGCCGTGCTCTGGCACCGTCTCGTTCTCGAGCCGACCCAGCAGCGTCCGCTGCTGAGGAAGTGCCTCGGGGCGCGTATCCTCGACCCGCCCCAGTGTCTCCGCGATGAGCGCACTCTCGCCCCGGCAGACCCCGTCGACCAGTGCGTCCAGCTTCTGACTAGTCAACGCCGTGCGCCCGGGCCGCGATCTCCACCATCTCGCGGATGACGCGGTGGATGTCGTAGTCCCGCGGCGTGTACACCGCGGAGACGCCCTGCGCGCGCAGCTTCTCCGCGTCCTCTTCGGGAATGATCCCACCTACGATCAGGGGAACGCTGATCCGTTCCAGGATCGCGGGGACCAGCTCGAGATGCGAGCCCGATAGAATCGAAAGCCCGATCAGGTGAACGCCTTCCTGCTGAGCGGAGTTCACGATCTCCTCTGGCGTGAGGCGGATTCCTTCATAGACCACTTCCAGACCCGAGTCGCGCGCAAAGATCGCGATCTGTTCCGCCCCGCTCGAATGCCCGTCCAGCCCGGGCTTGCCGATCAGAATCTTGATGCGTCGGCCCAGCCGGCCTGAAATCTCCGCCACGCGCCGCCGCACCTCGGCGACCGTCTCGTCGCCGGACCGCAGCTGCAGCGGCGACTCGACGCCGGTCGGCGCGCGATACTCGCCGAAGATCTCGCGCAGCGTATTGGCCCACTCGCCCGTCGTGACGCCAGCGTGGGCGCAGCGGATCGAGAGGGGCATCACGTTCTGGCCGTTGGACACCCCGTCATGCAAGGCGCGCAGCGCGGCCTTTACCTCGGAGGCATCGCGGCGTATACGATGCGCTTGCAGACGCTCGATCTGCTCACGCTGCGCCCGCGAGTCGTGCAGCAGCACCCCGCCCGCGCCATCCCGCGTGAGGGGCGAAGGTTCGCTCTCCTGATAACGATTCACACCTACCCAGATCCGTTCGTGGGCCTCGATGGCCGCGAGCCGAGCGGCGTTCGACTCGACCAACGCGCGCTTCATGTAACCCGATTCGACCGCGGCGACAGCACCCCCCATATCCAGGATGCGCTGGATCTCCTCCCAGGCGCCTGCCTCGAGCTCCGCTACCTTCTGCTCGATCACGGTGGAACCCTCGAACAGATCGGGGTACTCGAGCAGGTCGGTCTCGTAGGCCAGGATCTGCTGGATGCGCAGCGCCCACTGCTGGTCCCAGGGACGCGGCAGGCCCAGCGCCTCGTTCCAGGCCGGGAGCTGGATCGAACGCGCGCGCGCGTTCTTCGAGGCCGTCGCGCCGAGGGTCGAGAAAATGATGCGCGGAATGTTGTTCTCGGGCTGGACCTCCGTGAGTCCCAGGGAGTTGACCTGGACGCCGTAACGGAATCGGCGCAGCGCGGGATCATCGACGCCGTAGCGTTCGCGTCCGATCTGGTCCCACATCCGCGTGAACGCGCGCATCTTGCACATCTCCTCGATGAAGCGCACGCCCGAGTTGCAGAAGAACGAGATGCGTCCGAAGACGTAAGGCAGCTTCTCCTTCGGAACCTCGATCGCGTCCAGCACCGAGATCGCGTTGGCCAGCGCAAACGCCAGCTCCTGGACGGGGGTGGCGCCCACCTCCTGCAGGTGATAGGAGCAGATGTTGATCGGGTTCCACTTCGGGACCTCGTCCACCGAGTACTCGATAATATCGGTGGTGAGCCGCAGGGAGGCTTCGGGTGGAAAGATATAGGTGCCGCGCGAGAGGTACTCCTTAGTGAGATCGTTCTGAGTCGTTCCCTGAAGCGCCTTGCGTTCCACCCCGGTCCGCTCCGCCAGAGCGATGTACAGCGCTAGGAGCCAGGCCGCCGTAGCGTTGATGGTCATGGAGGTGTTCATGTGCTGGAGTGGTATCTCGTCCAATAACGTTTGCATGTCCTCGATCGACCCGATCGGGACGCCCACCTTCCCCACCTCACCCCTGGCTAGCGAGTGGTCAGCGTCGTATCCCGTCTGGGTCGGGAGGTCGAATGCGATGGAAAGGCCCGTCTGCCCACTGGCGAGGTTTGTCCGGTACAGGCGATTCGAGGCGGCCGCACTCGTGTGCCCGGAGTAGGTGCGAAAGATCCAGGGTCGATCCGCCATGACAGGGAGACCCTAACGCAGGCCCCGTGGCGGGTCTAATGCCCGCCCAGTCAAGTCTGTGGCTTGGCCCCGCTTAGCACCGCGAGTATCGTCTTCTCGTCGGCCGGTACGCGCAGGACGTGGGAGGCACCGGATTCGATCGCGCGCACGACACGAATGTGTGTCGGATCCGACATGCAGAGGATCGTTTTGCTTTGCCACGTTGCGTCGGCCAGTCTGAGCAGGCGGCAGAGTTCGAGCGCATCGTCTCCTTCGTCCGAGAGAAAGAGGGTGTCGGCGCGATCGTAGAAGTCGTCAACGTCTTCGGCGCCGGGCTGCGTCACCTCGACTTGCAGGCCAGCGGATTGGAGGGTGCGCCGAAGCGACCGCCGCAGTTCCTCGGGGAGGCCCAGCAGCAGCGCCTGCTTGCGGCCCGTGGAGCTCTGCGTCTGGGCACCCTCTGCAAGAAGCTGCGCAGGAAAGCGCAGGAAGAGCTTCACGCTCGACCCGCCGGCTACCTGCAAGGAGCCGGATGCGAGCAGGAACTCCCCCTCGCCAAACTCGTTCTCCCCAGGCTCCGAGGTGCGCCACCAGGGAAGCGCCCGAGAGCGCAGGCTGGCGTTCACCTGCTCGCGCATGACCTGGTCGAAGGCGCTGCTCATCAGGTTGAAGACCTCGCCCACCGCTTCGAGATCCTCAGGGGAGAGGTCATCCTCTTTGTTGGACTCTTCGTCGTTGTTCATGCGGCGGGCGAGCATGGTGATCTCGGCCAGCGGGCTCGCCAGCTGCAACAGCGGCAGCGACCCGTCATCGGTCTCGCAGCTGATGGGCAGAACGGCCAGGTCACCCTCGGGTGGCTCGGAGATCGTCTCGACCTGGACCGGCCCCGACTCGATCTCGGCACCGATCAGCGGACCCAAGTTGGCGCCGCAGCCTTCGAAGATGGCCTTGGCTACGGAGTCTGGGTCGGTCATGGCTTCTCTCCGGATCTAACTCAAGAGCGGCTCGAGCTTCTCTTTGAGCTGGTCGGCCGTGAACGGCTTGCGCAGAAAGCTATTGGCTCCCGCCGCTAGTGCTGCTTGTACCGTCTCGGTACTTCCGTCCGTCGAGATCATCACGATGGGGATCCGTCGCAGGTCTCGCGGGAACCCGCCGACGGTTGGAGCGCTGCCGGGCGCCTGGAGCTTTGGCTCGCGCACGCGGCGTACGAGCTGGATGCCGTTCATCCTGGGCATGTTGATGTCCGACAGGATCAAGTCCACGTCGTGCTTGTCCAGAGCCTCGAGCGCCTCGGTCCCATCGGCCGCCTCAACGAACTTGCAACCTTGAAAGCCCGCCTCCTGCACACGTTTGATGACGGTCTCGCGCATGCTGGTGGAGTCATCCACGACGAGAACGATGGTCACGGTCCTGTCTCCTTGCTCTGCTCACCGGACTCGCGCCGAGCGATCACGAAACTCAGGCGTCATCTGCGGACATCCGGCTCCGTAGGATGACGAGGTCGACGCGCCGGTTCATGCGTCTTCCTTGCGGAGTCTTATTTGATACAAGCGGTCGTTGATCGGCAAAACCTGAGGCCGAGAGTCGGTAGGAGGGAATCCCTGCCCCCTCAAGGACACGCAATACGGCTACCGCGCGGCTTGCGGAGAGGTACCAGTTCGAAGCCACGGCGGCGCTCGCCACCGGCAGGTCATCGGTATGGCCCTCCACCCGGATGTGATTGGGTAGGTCCTTCAGCAACGTCGCTACTTCGACGATGGCCGCGCTTGCGGACTTGTTTAGGCCCGTGGCGCCCGACTCAAAGAAGTGCGTATCGGCGAGGCTAATCACCATACCCTCTTCGGTGCGCCGCACGCTGATGCCGTGTCCGACCTTCTGGCTACCACTCAGGTCCCGGACGCGCCGCTCGACGATGTTGAAGTGAGTTCGCTCGACCTCCCGAGCTTCGGCCGCGTCGAGCTGCTCTCCCAGGTCGGTCGGGTTCCGAGAGTACCGGTCCAGGATCCCGGGATCGACGGAACCCAGGTCGAAGACCCCGTGGCCGAAGGACTCGCGAATCGACTGAACCAGCCGCTCAGCCTTCTCGGAATCCATGACGGAGATGGCGTAGAGCGTCGTGAAGAAGGCAAAGAGCAGCGTGATGAAGTCGGCGTAGGACACCAGCCAACGATCGCGGTTCAGGGGCTCTTCGTCGCGCCGGCGTCGCCTAGATCTCCGCATCCGCCGGAACTTCGTGTTCTTCGAGGAAGCTGCGCAGCCGCTTCTCGATATGGTGCGGGTTCAGCCCTTCCTGAATGGCGCAGACGGCTTCGAGAATCATCTCCTTGCGCCGTGATTCCTCTCGGATCTTCATCTTGAGCTTACTTGCGAAGGGCAGGAAGAGCAGGTTTGCGGACCCCACGCCGTAGACGGTCGCCACGAACGCGACCGCGATACCGGAGCCCAGCTTGGATGGATCGGACAGGTTCTGCATGACGTGGATGAGACCCATGACGGCGCCCAGGATGCCGATCGTGGGCGCATAACAGCCGGCCGCTTCGAAGAGCCTGGCGCCCGGCTGCTGGAACTCCTCCTCTTGATCGATCACGTTCTCCAGCAAAGCCCGCAGCGTCGCAATGTCGGTTCCGTCCACAAGCGCCAGCACCGCCTGCTTGAAGAACCGGTCGTCGGATTTCAGGGCTTCTGCCTCCAGCACAAGCAGTCCCTCGCGGCGAGATTTGCGCGCGAGCTCGACCATGATCGGAACCATGGGCGCCAGAGGCTTGGCGCTCCTGGTGATCACGCGGGTGGACTGACGTAACGCGCGCATCAGATCCTTGAGCGGGAAGGATGTGATCACTGCCGCCATGGTGCCGCCCAGGACGATCACCGCGGCGGATCCCTGGACGAGCTGCATGACGGAACTGATGTGGCCGGTCTCGAGGACCTGCACCAGCATGATGCAGAACAGGCCCATGAGAACGCCGATAATGGTGGTGATGTCCACGCAAAGTCCCCGCTTCATCAGCGGTATCGGTTTACGCACGAACGCGCTTAATCCGATGCGCGGGGTGCGAGCCTCGGGAGCTTCTGGATCTCGTCGGTGTGCTTCACCTGCCCGTTCTCGATCAGCTGCGCCAGCTCGCCCAGCTCACGGCCGAAGCGCGCGAGATCGAGGGGCTCCTCTGGGGTAGCTTCGCTCAGGCGCCGTGCTGCTTCGCGCAGGAGCCCGCGTGCACCCGCGAGATTGTCCTGGGTGAGGTGGTGCAAGGCCGCGCCCGCCATGATCAATCCCTGGAGCACGTGACGTCGCTTTCCACGCTCCTGCATCCAGACCGGCTCCAGCAGCTCGTGCACCTCGAAGAAGAGCCCCGCGTCCCACGCCGCGCGTGCGCAAGCGATGGGGTCGCCGCTGGCGCCGTCCTCCTGGATCCATGCCAGCGCCGAGGTGAAGCGTCTCGCCCGGTCACGAACATAGCCCTCGAGCCCCGCGAACTTCTCCGTGAGAGGGCCGTCCGCTTCGAAGAGCGGTGTTTCGTCCTCGCTGCGCAGCTCCCCCAGAGCCGGCCCCGGGGGGCTCGCCGGCGACCAGGAGTCGAGCTCCTCCAGTGCGCGCCGAGCGGCCGCGTCGCCGGCGGCGCCCCGCACGAAGACCGTCGCGAGCGCATCGCGCAGCAACAGGTCGGAACGCGTCTTCACGCCGAGCTTCCGGGCGAGGTCCGCTGGGGTAGAGGCTCGCGACCGGGGGTGGCCTCCCGCTCGGGGAGGTCGAGCGCTCTCGGCTGGCGGATCAGCACGCTATTCTCTCGGATATGACGAGGTCGGTTCGAGCCTACCCTTTTGTGCTCCTGCTGGCGACGCTCTGTTTGGTGGGCTGCCTGGACGCTCGCGCCGACGCTCGAAGCTCCGAGGATGCGCGGCGCGCGCACGCGCTCGCACGCGACCTCATGAGCCCATACTGTCCGGGCCGCACCCTGGCGGACTGTCCGAGCCCCGACGCGGCGGCGCTGCGCGCGGAGATACGCGGGCTACTCCGAGCTGGTCTGGACGAGGCGGGGGTGCGGGCGCGGTTGGAGGAGCGCTTCGGCGATGCGGTGATCGGGGTTCCTCGGGGCGTTCTCGGCTGGACCCTGCCGGGTCTGGTCCTGCTGGTGGGTGCGGGGGTACTTGTCTTCGTGCTGCGCCGCATCTCCGGCGGCGCGGACGGCTCCGATCCCGGCCCCAGCGACGACCCCGAGCTCGACCCAGAGCTCGAACGCGAGCTCCGCGACCGTGGCCTCTAGCCTGAGGCACGTGCAAGCGCAGCCGGGCGTCCGCCGATCTCACGCCCCGCAAGCGCCGCGGGGCGGCGCGCGCAGCGAGGCAGAGCCGAGGGCAGTGCGGGCAGGCGGGTTTGCCCGCCGATACCCCGCCCCGCAAGCGCCGCGGGGCGGCG
>SMWZ01000209.1 GCA_004356455.1 Deltaproteobacteria bacterium | reverse complement strand
CGATGGCGCGCTGCTCGCGCACAAGATCAGCCTCAAGGACGGGCGGGATGACGATGTCGAGGTGAGCGGTCCCGTCTCACGCCTCGATCCCGAAACCAGGGGCTTCAACGTGTACTCCTTTCGAGTGGCGCCCTCCGATGAGCTCATGGCTCCCAGGGGAGGAGGAGTGCTGGAGACCCTGCGAGCCGATGAGTGGGTGAAGGTGGAGGGCGAGGTTGCGAGCGACGGGACGCTAGTCGCCGACAAGCTCGAACGCCTCTCCGGCAAAGACGCTGAGACCGAGCTCGAGGGGGTCATCGAGCAGATCAGCGTCGCCTCGGACGAGTCGGCGCGGGTGACGATCGCGAGTGTGAGCGTTGTCTTGACGCGCGACACCCGCATCAAAGGCATTGAGGCTCCGACCCCCGTTGCGTCTGCCTCCCCTGTGGATGAGGGTGCGGACCCGTTCGCGCCGCAGCAGCTGCTCACGGGGAAAGGTTTCTCCGTGGAGGAGGCCCTCTTCGACTTGAGTAACGATCCCGGGGAAGAAGTGAACCTGATGTCCGAGGAGAACGAACGTGCGGCCCGGTTGGGACGTGAGCTCATGCTATGGTTCGAGCGCATGGCAGGGACGGCTGGCCCCGAGCGCGGGCCCAGGGAGCGGCTGGACGACAAAACGATCGAGCAGCTTCGAACCCTGGGGTATGTGGAATGAAGATTGTACGAACCGCGGCGACACTCGCGCTGCTGATCTTGTCTTCCATCGGGGCCTCGCGTTGCGGTCCCGCGGGCGGGATCCAGCTCGATCACGCGATCAAGTTCGATGGCCTCGATAGCGCGCGCGTGATGAAGCTCGTGCCCAGAGGGGAACGGGTGAAGCTCGAGGACGCTAACGGGGAGCTACTGGCGCGCTTCACGCTGGAGGCAGGGCGCCTTCGGGTAGAACGCGCTCCGCGTGATCTGGTGGGGTTCGTGGTGCCTGCGGGGGAAGGTGGACGCGGGCTCCAGATTCTTGATGCTCGCGGCGGGAAGCTCATCTACCAGCTGGTGCGTCAGCCGGATGGGGATCTGCAGCTGGAGGACGAGGGTCACAATGTACTCTACGTATCAAAGCTGCGTGACTACGGCTTCAAGACCGTAGATGCGGATGGAGCAGTTCAGAGCCGGGTCCGTGTGAAGCTGGAGAAGATCTCGCTGCGGGATGCGAGCGGCCGGACGACGCTCTTCACGCGCGACGCGATCCCCGCCGCCGCTATGGCCTGCTTCACGCTGGGCGATCTATCCCTCGAGTTTCAAACCGGGCTGGCGCTGGGCGTGATCCACTGGGGGCTGGAGACCCCGTAACGGGCGATGGACACGCCCGTACTGAAAGAGCTCGATGGGGACGGCGTGCTGCTCGTCACCTTCAATCGGCCTGCGAAGAAAAACGCCTTTAACGAGGACCAGTGGGACGCGACTACCGAGACTCTGAGCGAAGCCCGTGAGGACAAGCGCGTGGCGGCACTCGTCCTCACGGGCGCGGGCGGGGACTTCACGTCGGGCGTGGACCTGAGCTCGTTTGCTCGACCCCCCGACCCGCGTGGAGACGGCTTCGAGACCGGCTACGACGCGTTCATGGCGACGCTGATCGAGTTCGACAAGCCGCTACTGGCGGCGGTGCGAGGCGTGGGCGTGGGGATCGGTTGCACGCTGCTGCTGCATTGCGATGTCGTCTACGTGGGCGCAGGCGTTCGCCTGCGTCTGCCCTTCGTGGCGCTCGGGCTCGTGCCCGAGGCGGCCAGCAGCTACATGCTCGAGGCCGTGGTCGGCGCACGCCAGGCGGCGGAGCTTTTCTTCAGCGCGGAGTGGATCGACGCGAAGCGTGCGGTCGAGGTTGGGATCGCGACGCGTGCCTATCCCGATGAGGCTGTCCTCGAGGCGACGCTCGCCAGGGCGCGCGAGATCGCGCAGCATCCGGTCAGCGCGCTCCAGGCCACCAAGCGCACGCTGCTCGCCACTCGCCGTACCGCGGTCGAAGCCGCCCTGCGGCAGGAGCGAGAGGGCATGGGCCAGCAGGCCGGATCGCCCGAGAACCTGGAGGCGATCCAGGCCTTTCTCCAGAAGCGGCCGCCCGACTTCCGCAAGCTGCGGAAATAGAACGAGAAAACACGCCACGCTTGACAATCCGTACACCATCGTATCTATTTACACTCTGCTGTAAATTTGTGGGAGGGCACGGGACGGATGACGGCCGCGGCTGAAGACTGGGCAGATCTGCCCCGGCGCGAACGTCGCAAGCGCGAGGTTCGGGCGCGCATCGCCGGGGCGGCGCTGGAGCTCTTCGATGAGAACGGCTTCGCCGCCACGACCGTGGTGCAGATCTGCGAGCGCGCAGACGTGGCGCACAAGACCTTCTTCAATCACTTCCCCTCCAAGCAGCACGTGCTGAGGGACGTGGCCCAGGACTATCTGGATCGACTGCTGGTGATGGTCGAGGAGGCCCGCAAGTATCCCGGCTCCGCGCGCGCGCGCCTGGAGTACTTCTTCAAGTGCGTGGCGGACCGCGCGGAGGAGAATCCGATGCAGCGGGAGCTGGTTACGGAGGTGGTCCACGTCGCCCATGAGATGGGGACCGAGCGGGAGCAGGCGGAGATGCTGCGCGACGCCTTCGGGGCCATGATTCGCGAGGGCGTGGCGTCCGGTCAGCTCACGCGGAAGCACAGCATTCAGACCCAGACCGAGATGCTGCTCGGGGCCTACTACGCCCTGATGTTTAACTGGGCCAATCTCGAAGACTACCCGTTGCGACGGCAGGCGAGGGCGGGTGCGCGCTTGCTCGCGGATGCACTCTGCACGTCCGACGGCAGGAGCGGGGCATGAACGAAGAGCGCAATCAACACTCCGAGCTTCCGATTCCCAACGGCTGGTTCGCCGTGGCTTTCAGCAAGGAGCTCGCGGACGGCGAGGTGAAGCGGATCCGCTACTTCGATGAGGAGCTGGTGCTCTTCCGAACCCGCTCCGGTCAAGCGAAGGTGCTCGACGCCTACTGCGCGCATCTGGGCGCCCACCTGGCCGAGGGTGGCCGCGTGATAGGGGAGACGATCCGATGTCCGTTCCATGGCTGGCAGTACGACGGCGACGGCCAGTGCACACGCATTCCCTACTGTGAAGACATCCCGGCCAAGGCGCGCGTGCGCTGCTGGGACGTGGTCGAGCGTGACCGCATGATCTTTGTCTGGCGCCACGCAGAAGGGAAGCCGCCCGCATGGCAGGTGCCCATCCTGCCGGAGCTCGAGGACCCGGATTGGACGGAGCCCCGAACCTACGAGCTCAAGGTCGAGGTCCACATGCAGGACATGGCCGAGAACAACTGCGATCCCATCCACTTCCAGTTCGTCCACGGCATGCCGGACGTGCCGCCCTCGGAGATCAGCTACGCCGACAACGGTCGCTTCATGCGCATCATCAGCCGCAGCAAGCAGGAGACGCCGCTCGGCGCCTTCGATACCGAGCTCGAGCGCGATAGCTGGGGACTTGGGCTTACGAGTGTGCGCACCAAAGGCATCCCCAATGCGGGCCTGCTGATGTTCTCGTCCACGACTCCCATCGACAGCGGCCACAGCCATTCGCGCTGGCTCTTCACGGTGACGAAGAACCTGGCCGATGTGGCGGGGGAGGAGTTCATCGCCGGCATGTCCCAGGGTGTGCTGTCGGACATGCGGATCTGGAAGAACAAGATCCACCGGACGCATCCCGTGCTTTGCAAGGGCGACAGCTACCTGATCGAGTTTCGACGCTGGGCCAAGCAGTTCTACTCCGAGAGCGCCTGAAGCAGGGGGAGACCATGGGCCGATACCTCGTCATTTCTTCCGACTGTCACGCCGGGCTTCGCCCTGAACGTTATCGGGACTACCTGGACCCGAAGTATCGAGACGTGTTCGATGTCGCGCTGCCGATCCAGATCCAGGAGACCGAGGCGGCGGCGAAGAAATTTCTGGTCGCGGACATCAACGCGGAGTGGCGCAAGGGCCGGGAGCAACCGCTCTCGGGCGCCTGGGACCACGACGAGCGCGTGAAGGTGCTGGATGGCGATGGCATCGCTGGTGAGGTCATCTTTCCCGATGGGATCACAGAGATGAACATGCCTCCTTTCGGCGCCGGACTTTCCCTTCCCACCGAGAACGTCGATCCCGAGCTGCAATGGGCGGGCGCACGCGCCCATAACCGTTGGCTGGTCGAGTTCTGCCAGATGGCCCCCGAGCGGCGTGCCGGCGTGGCCATCACCCCCGTGCTGTGGGACACCGATACCGCCGTCCAGGAGATCCACTGGGCGAAGAAGCACGGGCTCGCGGGCATCCTGATCCCCTCGCGTTGGGGCAAGCTGGACGCGTATCACCATCCCAAGTACGAGCCGATCTGGGCGGCCTGCGAGGAGCTTGGCATGGTCGTGCACCTCCACTCCGGCTCCGCTCCAATGGAGGACTACGGCGATCACCAGGGCATGATGGGCATCTATATCACCGAGGTGGTCTGGTGGTCCGTGCGGCCGCTCTGGTTCCTGATCTGGGGCGGGGTCTTCGAGCGTCATCCAGGATTGAAGCTGGCCATCACCGAGTCCACCGCGATCTGGGTGCCCGAGGCGTTGCAGCTCATGGATCAGCGCTACTCTGAGTCGCACTACAGTGCGAAGCTCGGCGATTTTCGAAGTCATCTCAGTCTGAAGCCGAGCGAGTACTTCCGACGCAACGTTTTTCTCGGTGCCTCCTGCATGCCGCGGCGCGAGGTCGAGCTGCGGCACGAAATCGGGCTCGCCAACATCATGTGGGGCTCGGACTATCCGCACCCGGAGGGATCCTGGCCCTACACTCGATCGCAGATGGTGGAGTCCTTTCGCGGCGTGCCCAAGGACGAGCTGGCCGCGATGCTCGGTGGGACCGCCGTCGCGCTCTACGGCTTCGACACTGAGAAGCTGGCGCCGTTGGTGGCGCGGATCGGTCCCGAGGAGAGCGCCTTTCATGCCTGAGACGTTCAACGTCCAGAAATAGGAGATTCCCCCAATGGCACGAGTCCGCTACGTCAAGACCCTCGAGCAGGTGAAGCAGGCCGCGGAGGCGAACCCCGAGTTCCTCTCGAGCAGCGTGCGCTCAATTCGCTGCGTGTATGAAACGGATGCGGCCATCGCTGCGGCTGTACTGCCCAAGCCGCTGGAGCCCACGGAAAAGCCGGAGGTATGCGTCACGTTCTCCCATGTGGCGATGCATGTGAGTCCGGAGCTCACGATCGAGATCGGCTCGGCCATCTTCGGCGTGAAGGCTCTGTATGACGGTGTCGAGGGCGTTTACCTGCTCACGATGCCGATGACGACGGAGCAGGCGGTGATCGGCGGGCGCGAGACTTACGGCGAGCCCAAGAAGATCGCCGCCATAGACTTTCAGCAGAACGGCGACCAGGTGTCCGCGACCGTTACGCGCATGGGCGTTACCTACCTGGAGGCACGCGGATCGCTCGGCGAGTCGCTCGGTCCCCGGAACTACGCGGAGTACGCCTACTGCTACAAGGCCATGCCCTCGTGCGAGAAAGGGAAGCATCTCGACGCCGACCCGCTGCTCGTCAGGCTCGAATGGAAGCAACACCACGAGCAGGTGCGGCGCATGCAGGGCGAGCTGATCCTGCGCGAGTCGCCCTTCGATCCGGTGGCTGACCTCCCGGTGCGTGGTCTGGTCCGGATGGAGTACGACGAGGGACAAACTGAAAGCAACGGCACGGTGCTGCGCAGCGTGCCGGGCGACTGGCTACTGCCCTACCTGCACCAACGCTACGACGACCCTACCGCTGTGGGTATTGAGCTCTAGCACCTGCCGCCCGGGGGGCCTAGCGAAGGACCGAGACGACCTCTTTCATGCGCTCCTGCATGAGTGCCCGGATATCGACCACGTCTTCTGGCTGCAGACCGAGGTCGCCTAGGATCTGATCGTCCTCGGGGGTGGGGGGCATGTCGCTCCAGCCCTTGCTCGGCTCCACGACCACGATGTGGGCTGCGCGCACGACCGTGGCCAGGCTACGACTGGCTTCCGGAGCTTCCTGAGGCGCGTCGTGGTAGCCGATTGCCTGGGTCAGGAGCTCGGGGAAATGCCAGTCCCCCGCGCGCGCGAGCAGGCGCCGGCCATGGGTCTGCTCGAACGCCTCTGCCTCCAGCCCGATGAGTGGGGTCTGCTCGCGCTGGCAGCGGGCGACGGCCTCGGAGTAGGGCTTTCCATGAGCCTCGTACATCTCGAGCATACCCAGATCATGCAGCAGGCCCGCGAGGTAGGCCTCGGACTCGACCGACGGCACCAGACAGCGAGCGATGAACTGTGAGCATACGCCGATCTCCAGGCTGTGCATCCAGAGCGCGTCGCCACCCAGCGCGCCGATACTCATGGCCCGCATGCGGCTGGCCACCAGAGTCGAAGAGGCGATTTCGGCCACGGTGCGCATCCCGAGAATCAGCACCGCGCGCTCGAGTCGGTTGATCCTGCCCTCCATCCCGTAGAGGGCGGAGTTGGAGACGCGCACCACCTCGGCCGCGAGCTGCGGAGAGGTCGCCACCTTATTGGCGAAGTCATCCAGCGGCGTGTTGGTGGGATCCTGCGAGAGACTGATGATCTCGCCAAGCAGCGCGAACTCGATACTCATGCGCGGCTCACCTGTTGACAGGTATGCAACACGAGCTCGAACGTAAGGTCCTGCCCCAGGCTGCCCTCGAGCTGATTCCAGCTCGCCTCCGGCTCGGCGACGAACTGCTCCACCAGAGCGGGATCGAGCCGCTTGCCCGCGACCGCTCCCAGTAGCTGAATCGTCTCGGCGTGCGACTTGGCCGCCTTGTAAGGTCGCTCGGAGCGGATGGCATCGTAGCTGTCCACGACCGCGAAGATGCGCGCGTTGAGAGGAATGTCGGTTCCTTTGAGCTGGCAAGGATAGCCGCTGCCATCCCAGGCTTCGTGGTGGTACATCGGCACATCACTCGCCGCCTTCAAGAACGCGATGTTGCTCAGGATCTCTCCTCCGATCTCGACGTGGCGCCGCATGATCTCCCACTCCTCCTCCGTAAAAGATCCCGGCTTGAGGAGTACGGCGTCGGGTGTGCCGATCTTCCCGATGTCATGCAGCAGGGCGCCACGATAGAGTGTCTCCAGCTCGGGCTCGTCCAGGCCGACGCGCAAGCCCACCAGGACCGAGTAGCAAGCGACACGCTGCGAGTGAGAGGCGGTCTCACGCTCACGACAGTCGAGCGCGCTTACCAGTGCGACCAGGGTCTGATCATAGGCCGAGCGCACCGTCACCAGGGCTGCCTCCAGGTCGCGGGCGTGCTTGCCGAGCTCCGCCGCCATCAGCTGGGCCTCATGCTCCCGGCTGCGGCCACTGGCTACGCGCTCAATCGTACGCTGCGCCACCCGGACCAGGGACGACGCGAGCTCATCCATTGACAACACGTCCTGGGCCCCCTCACGGAAGCAGTCGCGCGCCAGGGACCAGGGCACGTCTCCAGGCAGCAGCACGATCGTTGGGATGCCCGGCGCGCGCATCCGGTGCTGGCGCAGAACCCGGACCCCCTGGGCCCGGATCTCGCTGGGCCCCACCAGGCGCAGGCAGCAATCGGTGGGGTAGCCGACGATGAGCTCGGCCGTGCCCGCTAGCTGCTGCTGAATGAGCTCCCGCTGCGGCTCGTCTTCGTTGAGCGAGATCCGGGGGAGGGGAGCCTGGTTCGGGGTCGACACGGCCACTGCTGGGCGCATCGACCGATTCTCCGCCGGGCTGAAGTGGGAAGTGCTGGCTGCCCGCGCGGGGTAAGCCCCTCGAATTGCGGATCGGGTGCACCTGAGGTATGAAAGGCTCGCCCCGGGGCGGTAGTTCAACTGGTTAGAGCACCGGCCTGTCACGCCGGAAGTTGCGGGTTCGAGTCCCGTCCGCCCCGCCAGATTCCTATTCACTTTCAACCTCCAGAAAGGGGGCGCGTCATGCGGGGTCGCACAGGCCTTTTGATTGGCCTTCTCTTTCTCACGGGCTGCGGGGTCCAGTCTATTCCGAGAGCTGCAAATCAGGTCGAGGCGGCTGTGGCGGAGGTGACGAATCAATACAAACGCCGGGCCGATCTGATCCCCAACCTCGTCAAGACTGTGAAGGGCTATGCAAGCCACGAGAAGGAGACGCTCCAGGCGGTGATCGAAGCCCGGGCCAACGCCACCCGGGTGAGCATCGATCCCTCCAACGCCACGCCTCAGCAGATTCAGGCGTTTCAGCGGGCTCAGGGCGGGCTGAGTCAGGCTCTGGGTCGCCTGATGGTGATTTCGGAGCGCTACCCCGAGCTGAAGGCGGACCGGAACTTCCGCGAACTCCAAGCCCAGCTGGAGGGGACGGAGAATCGTATCACGATCGCGCGGCAACGGCACATCGAGGCCATCAAGGAGTTCAACAACCTGATCAGCGTTCCGCCCTCGAGCTTGACCAACAGCCTCTTCTACCACCATGACAAGATGGCTCAGTGGGCGCTCGACGACGCGGAGCAGAAGGCGGTCGAGAAGGTGCCCGAGGTTGCCTTCTAAATGCTGCTCAGGCGGGCGTCTGTGCGAGCGCTCGCGTTTGCTCTGCTGATTGCGTGTAGCGCAGGCGCAGCCGAATTCGAGGTGCCCGCGCTGCGCTCGGCCGTCACGGACCGCGCAGGGATTCTCTCTCCAGCGACCCGTCAGCAGCTCGAGTCGGCGCTGCGGCAGCTCCAGCGTGTGGGTGGAACGCAGCTGGCCGTCTTGACGCTTCCCAATCTTGCGGGACTCACGATCGAGCAGGCCTCGATCCGCGTCGTGGACGAGTGGAAGCTCGGGAGCAAGCAGGCCGACAAGGGTGTGCTGCTGCTAGTGGCTCGGGACGAGCGCAAGGTTCGCATCGAGGTCGGACAGGGCCTCGAGGGGGCTCTGACCGACGCCTATGCCAAGCGCATCATCGATGAGGGCATCACGCCGCTGCTGCGGCAGGGGGACATGAATGGGGGAATTACCATTGGGGTCTATCAGATCGCCCGCATCACCAATCCGGACGTCGACCTAAAGCCCTATCTCGAGGGACAGCTGCGCCAACGGAGCTCGCGCTCGCGACGTACGAGGAGCCCTTTGCAAACGCTCTTCGGCGCGCTGTTGATGCTTGCTGTCTTCTCGATGCGGGTGGGATTCTTCCCGTTCTTCTTCATGGGAGGCCGTGGCTTGCGTCGGGGTGGAGGCGGCTTCTTGGGAGGGGGCGGAGGTTTCGGCGGTTTCTCAGGTGGCGGGGGCGGTTTTAGCGGCGGAGGAGCCTCGGGGGGATGGTGATGGAAGAACTTCCCAGCTGGGCGCGTAGCGTGCTCGGCAACGACGGTGCGGAGCGCATCGAAAGCGCGATCGCGGACGCGGAATCGCGCACCTCGGGGGAGATCGTTCCTCTTCTGGTGCGACGCTCCTCGACCGTCGGACATGTCCCCCTGGTGAGCTTCACACTGCTTCTGCTGTGCGTGTTTCTCTCCGATCTTCCCGCGCACCTGGCCGAGCTGGGTGGACCGTATCTGGCCTGGCTCGGCGCGTGCTGGGGGCTCGCCGGCGGACTGGCGCTAGGCGTCTCGCGCCTCGATGCGGTTCAGCGCCTGCTGACGCCTCGAATCGACCAGATGCGGCAGGTGGATCTGCGAGCGCAGCTCGAGTTCTACGAGCTCGAAATGAGCCAGACGCAGGACCGAACCGGCATCCTGCTGCTCGTGTCGCGGATGGAGCACCGCGCGGTCGTGCTTGCGGATCACTCGATCGCCGAGAAGCTCGATGCGAAGGTCTGGCAAGAGCTGGTCGACCTGATGATCCAGGGCGTGAAGCGCGGCGATCTGGCCGCGGGTATGACGCAGGCGATCCAGCGCTGCGGCGAGCTGCTGTCGCCTCACTTCCCCATCGCGAGCGACGATATCAACGAGCTACGCGACCACCTTGTGGTCAAGGAATAGCCCGAGAGGTCGCGTGTCACCCCACGAGCGTCGGGTGCCTCACCGTTGCTGAGTTGCGGCGGCCGGGTTTCCGCGCCAGGCCCGGTTGCCGTAGCGGTTGACAGACACCACCTCCTCGACGGGCTTGCGGGTGGTGGGTCCGTAACGACCCTGCGGCCAGCCCAGAGGGATCACCGCACAGGGCAGCACGTTGAACGGGCAGCCGAGGATCCGCCGCGCCGCGAATGTGCTCCACAGCGGCAACGTGATGAGGGCCGCGCCCAGGCCCGCGGCTCGCGCCGCCAGCAGCAGGTTCTGGATCGAAGGGTAGATGGATCCGAAATAGCTCGAGGCCGCGATGGGCGGGAAGGGCAGGCGAGCTCCTTTGAGGCAGGCCACCACCAGCACCGGGATCTCCTCGAAGTGATCTGCCTGCCACTGCACCGCGTCGATCACCTTCTGCATCTTGGGATCGTTGCGCGCTATGCGGCGGCCGAGCCTACCGTAGATTCCCCAGGCCCGGCGGTTCTGGCGTGCGAGCTTCGCTTTCACCTCCGGATCGCGCACCACGATGAACTCCCAGTTCTGGGCGTTGGAGCCTGTGGGCGCCTTCAGCGCCAGCTCGATCAGGCGCCGCACCAGCGCGTCGTCGACGGGGTCCGTTTTTAGGCGACGAATCGCGCGCTGGGTGCGCATGGCCTCCTCGAGGGGCATCGTAAGCTCGTCGATCTCTCCCATGGGCTCCTCCCGACGGACGTCTGAATTGCGTCCTCGAGGGGATTCTACGCGGATTTCCCACTCGGGTCACTGCCCGCGCAAGCGGGGGGAAAGGGGAAGTTGTCTCCCGGATCAGGCTTCGAGCCTGAGGGTCGCAGGCTCGACTCGTGCCGGGTGCGCCATCTCTCTACTTTATGCGAAGCTATCCCCAGACGATGGAGATAAGGCCCGTGAGTCCGTCGTAGCTGAACAGGACCTCCCCCACGTCCAGCACCTCGTTGTTGTTCTTGTCATAGAGGTAGGTGGAGACCGCGCCGTCGGGGAACGGAAGTAGGGTGTACTGCTTCCAGCCGTTGTCGTTGTGGAGTATCGGGGGTTCGAGGATCCTGTCAAAGAGGGTCGACTCGCCAGCTGCGACGTCGCCCAGATGATCGGGGTAGTTGTCGTTGTTGGCGTCGCGCGGCCATGGCTGCCATCGTCGCCATGACGAGGATCAGCTCTATCAGCGTGAAGCCCGTGTGGCCCATGGATCACTCCCACCGCATGCTCGCTGCGGACGCCTAGTGGGCCCAGGAGACACGCCTCGGGCTTGCCCTTGATGTGCAGCACATCGGCGGCTTCTGGCTTGCTTCCGGTGCGCGCTTCAAGATAATCTCAGCCACCGTTAGATTCTCAGGATCAAGCGAAGTCGGCCGCGGCCGGCCGGATCCGGGGGGAGGGGCGCTGTCGATCAAGGACCACGTTGTCGCCGACAGCGATCTCCACGTCATGGAGCCGCCGGACCTCTGGCAGCGTTACATTGACCCGGCCTTCCGCCACGCGGCGCCCCAGGGCCTCTCGGAGATGAAGCGCGACATGCGCGTCCGGGTGAAGTCACGTGTACTCCTGCGCATGGGCTCTGTGCGTCCGCAGCGCCAGGTGGAGGGGCGCCGCGCGGGTTGGCGGACCGACCACGATGACGTGTATGCCGAGTCGGAGGCGCGGGGCTGGGACGCGCCGTCGCAGGTCACGGCGATGGACCGCGAGGGGCTGGACATGGCGGTGCTCTTCCCCTCGCGCGGTCTCTTCGTCCTCGGCCTCGACACCGTCGAGATGATGGGCACCGACGGCCTCGAGCCTGAGTTCGCCGCCGCCATTGCGCGCGCCTACAACGATTGGCTCCACGACTTCTGCGCCACCGCCCCGGAGCGCATGTTCGGCGCCGCCATGGTCGCACCCCACGACATCGATGCCGCGGTCGCCGAGGCGCAGCGCTGCGTCGAGACGCTGGGCTTCAAGGCGGTGTTCCTCTCGCCGGGCGCGATCAACCGCCGGCCCTGGCACCACCCGGCCTACGACCCGCTCTGGGCCGAGATTGAGCGGCTCGGCGTGCCGCTCGCCTTCCACGGTGGCGGCCAGAACTACCTGCGCCCGGACTTCTCGCTCGAGATCTTCGACAAGCTCATGATGTGGCACACCTTCTCGCAGCCGCTCGGCATCATGGCCACGGCGGTGAGCCTGTGTTCGGGCGGCGTCCTCGAGCGCTTCCCGAAACTGCGCGTTGCGCTCCTCGAGGGCAACTGCGCCTGGGCGCCCTGGCTCTTTCATCGCCTCGATGAGCACTACGCGTGGGTCGGCGGATATGAGGCGCCCGACCTCACGATGAAGCCCTCGGAATACTTCCTCCGCAACTGCTTCCTCTCGGTCGAGGCCGACGAGGAACCGGCACGGCAGTATATCGAGTGGTTCGGCGACGAGAACCTCGTCTTCTCCACCGACTACCCCCACGGCGACTCGAAGTACCCTCATTCGGTAGAGGCCTTCAGGAAGCTTCCGATCCCCGAGGTGTCGCAGATCCGGATTCTGGGCCAGAACTGGAGCCGCCTTTACGGCATTCCTCTGCGCAAGCTCGCCCCGCGCGGCTGACGCCGCGCCAGCGGGATCAGGGCAGCGTCGGGGTGGACCGGTTGCCGGTGCTTGCCCGCCGGGACGTCGATGGCTGAGAAACTGGGGAGCAAACAGCCCGGGTCGAGCCTCGACAAGGGGCAGAACCTCGGGGTGGATCGGCACGTCCCAGAAGAGTGCATCCAGGCTGAGTAGGCCTGCCGTGCGCAAGGGGCAGGAGCGGTCCAGCGGGCTTCCCGACTCGTGCTCGGGGAGCGTCTCCCGCTCGCTCTCGCGGACCCGCTTCAGGATCCGGTCGATGAGATCGGGATCGATGACTTCCTCGAAGATCGTGTACCCGTTCCGGTCGAGCGCCCCGAGATGCTCTGCCAGGGTGGCTTGGCCCCTTCTGCGCCTCTCCCATTCGATCCCAGACCGCAGTGACTATGGCATGTCGAATCGTTTGGGCCCGGGCGGGGCCGAAGGCGCGTAGCCCGGTCCGGAGGACGGCGGGTTTTAGCCGAGGAGGTCTGAACTGCGGATACTCGACCGCGCTGCTACAAGCGCGTGTTATGCAGCGGCGCTATAGGGCGGCAGCGATTTCCGCGTCCGGTTTAGGGCATGGAAGCTCACTGTCGGCAACTCTGCGGGCCCCGCTTGGATCACTTACCCTTCCGGGCTGCGCTCTTTGGGTGAGACTCGCCGTACTCTTCGACGTAATCGCTGAGCCAGGAAGCCGGTGTCGAGGCAGGCGGATCCGCCTTCCCGGTGGCTTTCCTGCGAGGAGCGCGGCCTCCCGACCCTCGCTTCGGGCGGGCGCAGGCTTCGGTCACGAACTCCAACTTCTCTCTGATCTCGTGGTCACCCAGCGCCCGGAGATCCGCGATCAGGGGGGAGCTTCGAGGACTCAGGAAATCCTGGCGGCGAAACAAGATATTGTCGCCGTTGTTGTACTTCTCCCACAGACTCCGCTCCTGCCCCAGGGCGCAGATGGCAATCTGGATGACGGTGCCCGAGAACTCGTCGATCCCGGCATGGAAATCTTTCTGGGTTCGGCCGGGGTTCTGATAGTCTGGGTGCCCCGTTTCGTTGCTCTCCTCTCCATCGAGCGTGGGTACCCACATTCCATCGTAGTCGATCAGACGAAGATCGGCGTTTGGTCGCACTATGACGTTGCCGTGCTGTAGATCGCCGTGCGCGATGTGGCTAGAACGGAGGTCGGTAAGGAGGTTGCTCCAGCGCTTCTTAAGCTTTCTGAGCATCCGCGGGCGTGACAGATTTTGCTCTATGAATGTGTTCAGCTGGCAACCTTCGACCCACTCCATCTTGACGAGCGGAAATGACTTTCCCCGAACAAGGATCCCCTCTTCCTGGTACTCGAAGGTCACGAAGTACTGAAGCCGTCGGTAGTTCCTGAGGTGGTCCGATATCTTTGCGTAGCGCTGGTGTAGGTTCGGGGTGTTCCGAAGGAAGCACTTCGCGGCCCATCGGCGGCGCCCGCTGACCAGCTCATAAACGCTCGCGAACGTGCCGCAAATCGGCCGCGGCAGCCCGAGTTGGTTCGCCACAGGAGTGCCGGCCCGCAGCTCCGAAGAAGTGAAGGCCAGGCGCGGAGATTGAAGCGCTTCCTGATAGTCGACCATGCTGGGCCAGTAGCTCGAACCCGACATCGTCTAGGCCACCTCGACCCGGAGCAGGGTGGTGTCATCGTTGTGCAATCCGCCGTTCTCGCGTAGCTCGGCCACAACGGTTTCGAAGGATCGGGGTTCGGCGCTGCTGCCACAGTGATCGTCAGCATGTCTCAAGCGGCGAAACAAGGGCCACGGAGATCGACCGGCCTCGTGTTCGGCGAGTATCCACTGGGCGAGAGCATCGGTCAGCAAATAGAACGCGTCCCGCGGCTGCCATTCTCCGGAGACAACCGTGAGTCGGGACTCATCCAATCCGAACGAGGCGGAAGCGTCGGTGGAAATGAGATGTGGGCTGTTGTCGAATTCGTCCGATTTGGAGATCGGCGCGACCGTGAGCAGCTCGTTGTCCCGCACGTGAAAGAAGCAGCTGTCGCCGACGGCCTCAACTTCCCAGGAGCCGCCGAGGGGCTCCGAAGACCGCCCCTCGCGAATCGACAGCCCGACGAGAGCAGCGTAGGCCCCCCTCCTGATTTTCGCCTCCAGGTACCACGGCACCGGGCGGCGAGTCGCGAGCCGCAACCAGCAGCGCTGCAAGCGCTCGACGGTGACCCGCTGGTGGCAGTACCCCCGAACGAGCAGGCGAGCCCACTCCCCCGAGAACGCGGATTCCGATGCTCCATCAGCAACGGCGCAGTGGAATTCGGAGAGATCGCGCCGGCACATCTGCTGCGGAAAATACGCGTCCTCGTACTCGCTCTCGACGTTTCCGCGCTTCGGTACGTGAAACGCCTGAGTACAGATCCACATCGAGGCTCGACCCTACCGGAGGTCTTCGTCGCCGCCACTCCAGTCGGTCTCTTCTGGCTTCTCATCGTCTGTGGCTTCGTCGTTGCTAGCGACGTCGGGCTCTTCCTGCTCTTCGACCTCGACCGCTGTATCCTCTCTGGCCGGACCCTCCATCTGGACATTGCTGGGACGCGTGCCGATGTCAATCGCCTGTACCAGAAGCACCAGGTCAGCATTGAGAACGAAGCAGCGAGAACCTTCTGACGTCTCGAAGCTGTGTTCTTTTGCCAGCCCACGCATGGCGGGAGTCAACGGGCTGGCTGTTTCGAAGAGCATCTTGGAGTACGCGTCGGGCAGATCGTCGGGGGAATCCGAGAACGACACGGGCGTGGCGTTCGGGTTGGCCGACAGGTGAATATTGAAGAGCATGACGTTGCCGTCAGATGTCGACAGGCTGGTGAGGGCGTTCAGCCGATCCGTGGGATTTCCATCGGTCGACTCGCCATCCGTGATGTGAATGACAGTGGGAGGAAAGCTGTCCGGATGCTCAGCGATCCAGCTCTCGAGCACCTGCTTGGCTTCCCCGGCGGCGCGGCACATGGGGGTTCCACCCTTGGCAATGGGATCGAACCACACGGGAATCCGGATCGACTGCTCTACGAGCCCGCCGGCCCCGTCGGGGACCTTTTTCGTCCGTTCGTCCAGTCGCGCGGGGTTGTCCGCGATCTCGCTGATCGGAATCAGCTCGCGGCCGGCGATCGGACCCACGAAGCTGGGACCCACATCCTTCCCGTACCCGATGACCCCTATGTTGTAATAGTTGCGGACGCCTTCCGACTTCGCGCATTTGATGGAAAGCTCCTGGAGCCACCGATTGATGCTGTCGGCGACGCCCTGGGCCAACTGCTGAGTCTCTTCTCCGATGGGGATCTCGTCCTCCATCGATGCTGACTGATCGATCAAGAAGAGAAAACAAGATGGGTTGTCTCGGCTGATTTCGGCTTCGTACGACATCGATCTCCTCCGGGGACCCACTGGCTCCGGGTCCAAGGTGTAGCTCCGCACTACTCGCGAAGACTCGTGCAGGCAATCTTTCGTCACACGAACGGGACGACTTTAGCTGCGGTTCGCGACTCGTCCCCCATCATCTATGCCGCTGGATCGATGGGCCACCGATGGACAGGGTCCGCTGGAGAAAAGCGTTCGACTATCCAGTACTTAGCTCTTGAGCTTACGTGAGGAGCGAGCACATCATCTGAGTCACGGGAGAGTGCTGAGACGGCGCCCATCCACCCGCATCCCGTTCGGTTGCTCGACGCCCTTTCATCGCTCCGTCTCGTCTAGCTTGAGCGTTCCCCAGCGCTCCCGCAGCAGGCGCGCGAGCTCGGCCTCCGCGCCCTCCTCGCTGGGGAGGTAGAAGCGCGCGTTGCGCAGCGTGTCGGGCAGGTACTGGGCCTCGACGAAGTGAGCGGGATGATCGTGCGGGTAGTCGTAGCCCTTGCCGTAGCCCTCGCGCCGCATCAGCTCGGTCGGCGCGTTGCGTAGATGCAGCGGGACGGGCAGGGCGCCGTGCTCCTCCACGGACTGGGTGGCGGCGTTGATGGCCTTGAGACTGGCATTGCTCTTGCGGGTGGACGCGAGATAGGTGGCGGCCTGCGCGAGAATCAGGCGGCCCTCGGGTAGACCGATGCGATCGAAGGCCTCGGCCGCGGCGCTGGCCAGTGGCAGGGCCTGCGGATCGGCATTGCCGATGTCCTCCGAGGCAAAGATCAACATGCGGCGCGTGATGAAGCGCGGGTCCTCTCCGCCCTCGAGCATGCGCGCCAGCCAGTAGACCGCTGCATCGGGGTCGCTGCCCCGCAGGCTCTTGATGAAGGCGGAGATCACGTCGTAATGGGCCTCGCCGCCCTTGTCGTAGTCGGGCAGGCGGGCCTCGACCGCGGACTCGATGGCCGCGCGGTCGATTCTGTGCTGTGCGCCCTCAGCCGCCCGCTCGAGCAGTGTCAGCGCGCGTCTCGCATCGCCCTGGGAAAGTCGGGTCAGCAACTCGAGCGCGTCGGAGTCGATCTCGAGCTTGCGCGCGCCGAGGCCGCGTTCCTGGTCGTGGAGCGCGCGTTGTACGATGTGATCGAGGTCGCCTGCGGAGAGCGGCCGCAGGGTGAAGATGCGACAGCGCGAGCGCAGCGCGGGGATCACCTCGAACGAGGGGTTCTCCGTGGTCGCGCCGATCAGAGCCACAACTCCGCGCTCCACGTGGGGCAGGAGCGCGTCCTGCTGCGCCTTGTTGAAGCGGTGGATCTCATCGATGAAGAGCGCCGTGCGCACTCCGCGGCGCCGCTCTTCCTCTGCGGCCTGGATCTCCTGCCGCAGCTCGCGCACGCCGGCCGTCACCGCAGAGAAGGAGACGAAGCGTAGCTGGGCGCGCTCAGCCAGCAGGCGGGCGAGCGTGGTCTTGCCCGAGCCCGGCGGACCCCAGAAGATGAGCGAGGCCAGCTGACCCGTTGCCTGGACGATCGGAGCCAGCGGACGGCCGTCGCCCAGTAGGTGCTGCTGTCCCTCGAACGCGTCGAGATCCCGCGGCCGCATGCGCTCTGCGAGCGGTGCGCCGGGATCGGCCCCGGCGCGCGTGCGTGCGGCCGCGGCGTCGCGCGGGAAGAGCTCCATAGGCGCTGAGTCTAGCTTGCCCGGAGCCCAGCCGGGTCCTATGTTGGCGCACGCTGCATGATTCCCTGGAAGCGAATCGGTGTTGCTCTAAAAAGCGGCCAGTCGGGGGTGGAGCCGCTGCTTCGGCGCATCGTTGCCGACGTGAGCGAGCACGGCCTGGAGCTGATCCTGGAGCGTGAGGTGGCCCGGGTCTTGGACTCGGACTCGGACTCGGATCTCGAGCAGGTGGCGGCGCGCGCCGACCTGCTGATCGTGCTGGGCGGAGACGGCTCGATGCTGGCCGCGGCGCGTGCGATCGGTGAGCGCGAGGTGGCGATTCTGGGCATCAACGTGGGCCGCCTGGGCTTCTTGGCGGACGTGAGCCCGGACGAGGTGGAAGCGGCGCTGGCCGCGGTCCTTGGCGGGGACTACCGCATCCGCGAGCGTTCGCGACTCGAGGTCACCTGTCTCAAGCAGGGCTGCGAGCCGCAGGTGGACCTGGTTCTCAATGACGCTGTGATCACCAAGGGCACGGCGCTCGCGCGCCTGATCGAGCTCGAGGTCCTGATCGATCAGAACGTCGTTGCGAGCTACCGCTCGGACGGCCTGATCATTGCGACCCCCACCGGCTCTACCGCCTACAACCTCTCGGCGGGCGGGCCGCTGGTCGATCCCCGCCTGCGGGCCATGATCATCAACCCGATCTGTCCGCATACGCTCACCCAAAGGCCGCTGGTGCTGCCCGATTCGGTACAGGTCGAGGTGCGTCTGCTGCCACGTGAGGAAGCCACACTCACCCTCGATGGGCAGGTGGGCATGAGCCTGCAGCCGGGCGATGCGGTGCGCGTCACGCGCTCGGCGCGTCCGGTGCGCTTCGTGACCGTCCCGGGGCACGATCTCTTCGAGACCCTGCGCAAGAAACTTGGCTGGGGCTCTCGGTGATCCGACAGCTACGGGTTCGGAACCTGGCGCTGATCGATGAGCTCGAGCTGGAGCTCGATCCGGGCCTGAACGTGATTACGGGTGAGACCGGCGCCGGAAAATCGGTGCTGCTGGGCGCGATCGCGGCCCTCTCCGGACGCCGCGTCTCATCGGAGAGCGTTCGCAGCGGCGCCGATGCCGCGATCGTGGAGGCCCTGTTCGAGAGTCAGCCTCTGCTCGAGCGCGCCCGCGAGCTGGGACTGGCAAGTCGGGACGATTCGGAGCTGCTCGTGGTGCGAAGAGTTTCGCGCGAGGGCCGTGGCAAGGTTCAGGTCAACGGAAGGCTGTCCACGGTGTCGCTGCTCGCCGAGCTGCTGGCCGATGCGCTCGAGGTCGTAAGCCAGGGGGAGCACCTGCGCCTGCTGCGCCCCGAGGTGCAGGCTCGCCTGCTCGACGAGTATGGGGAGCTGGGCCCGCGCGTGGAGCAGGTGAGAACGCTTTACGCTGCTTGGTACGCGCTGGCCCGCGAGATCCACAGCCGTCGCGCGAGCATGCAGGAGCGTGCGCGACGGGAGGACCAGCTTCGCTTCGAGCTTGAGCAGATCGAGAGCGTGGCGCCCGAGCCGGACGAGCTGGATGCCCTCGAGACCGAGCACGCACGGCTGGCCCACGTCGATCGCCTGACGCAGGAGACAGGCGCTGCACTTGAGCTGCTCGAGGGCGATCCCGGCCCGGGCGCGCGTGAACGCCTGGCCCAGGCGCAGGCGCACCTGCGAACGGCGCTCGAGCTCGATCGTAGTCTCTCCGACATAGCCGAGTCGCTGGAACGCGCACGGCTCGAGCTCGACGAAGCCAGCTCTGGGCTCGAGCGCTATCTCGCGTCGCTTGACGCGGATCCCGCGCATCTCGCTCGCGTGGAGATGCGGCTGGCGGAGCTGCGACGTCTGCAGGCTCGCTACGGGCCGAGCGTCGAGGAGATCCTGGCCTATCGCGACCGTATCCGGAACGAGATCGAGCAGCTCGGCGGAGGTGAGGCGCGCACCGCCGAGCTCGAGTCCGAGCAGGCCGAGCGGGCCCGGGCCCTGGGCGCGGCCGCGGGCCAGCTGGAGCAGGCGCGGCGCCAGGTGGCTGCGGAGCTCGCGGCGCACATGCAGCGGGAGCTCCAGGGCCTGGATCTGCGCCGGGCGGCCTTTAGCGTGGTCTTGGAGCCGCTCAGCGCCAAGACGCGGGAGGGCTGGGAGGCGCCCTGTGCCCCGCAGGGGCGGGAGCGGCCCAGCTTCTGGCTGGCCCCCAATCCGGGCGAGCAGCCGCGGCGTCTGCGCGATGCGGCTTCCGGGGGCGAGCTGGCCCGTCTGCTTCTGGCCCTACGCAATGTCTTGCGCGAGGCCGACTCCGACCCCGGCGTGCTGCTCTTCGACGAGATCGACGCCGGCGTGAGCGGGCGCACCGCGCACCGCATCGGGGAGCGCCTGCGGGCGCTGGCGGGACGCCACCAGCACCAGGTCATCTGCATCACCCATCTGCCCCAGATCGCGGCGCTGGCCCAGGCCCATTACCAGGTAGGGAAGCACGTGCGAGGGGGGCGCACCCTGACCCAGGTCAAACGTGTGGACGGGGACGCCCGCGTGGATGAGATCGCCCGCATGCTGGCTGGCGGGCGTGTTACGCCAGCGGCACGCAGGCACGCCAAAGAGCTGCTCTCGCAGTCACTTTAGGTTTCCCGCCCGTCGTCCGATTCATGAGGGGTTACGATGGGGCTCCAGGGAACAGTGCATCTGCAGGATGGGGACACGTCGCCGGCCCGGCGGTGCGCATCCGTGCGTATCGAAAGCGGTTTCTATCGCGGCCTGGAGTGGGCGCTCGATCGACCCCGCACGGTGATCGGGCGTGGGCGCAACGCGGATTTTGTGCTCCACGAAGCGACGATTTCACGCGCACACGCGCTCCTGGGCTACGAGGCGGACCGTCTCTATGTGCAGGATCTGGGGAGTACCAACGGAATCCTCGTAAACGGGGTGCGCGAGGACCGGGCGCTGCTGTCCGAAGGCGATGAGCTGCGGATGGGCCGGCTCGTCATGCGGGTGCAGATCGGCTCGAGCTCGATGGGAGGGGGCCATGCCAAGTAACCCCGCGGGAGGATCGCAGGCGGATGTTGTCACCCTCCTCTATGTCCCGGGTCCGGCCGGGGCGATTCGCCGTTTCCACGTGCACCGCTCCTGGCTCCGCCGAGCGATGGCGGGTGCGATCGTGGTGCTGGCTGCGACGCTTGTGCTGTCTGTGGACTACGTCCGGGTGCGCCGAGACGTCGTCGAGCTTGACGACCTGCGCGCGGAAGCTCGCGTGCAGCGCGAACAGCTCGTGGACTACGCCGACAAAATGGAGCTCATCTCCAATCAGCTCGCCGCCCTTGGTCGCCTGGACCGCAAGCTGCGCGTCATCACCAACCTGGACCCTTCCGATCCGCTGCCCCTGCCCGGAATTGGCGGGATCGAGGGGGGGCTGCTGGAGGCGCACCAGCTCACCGGCCTCACGCGCGAGCGCCGACATCAGCGCATGATGGAGGGCCTGGGACGCCTGTCCGAGGCGGCCGGCAGCGAGGAGAAGAGCCTCGTGAGCCTGATCGAGCATCTGGAGGATCAGACCGCCCGGCTGATCCGGACACCTTCGATCGCGCCCACCAAGGGCTGGGTCACCTCCGCTTTCGGCTACCGCACGTCGCCCTTCACCGGTAACCGCGAGTTCCATCGTGGTGTCGACATCGCGGCTCGCAAGGGCACGCCGATCATCGCGCCCGCAGACAGCCAGGTCCGCTTCGCCGGGCAGCGGCGCCATCTGGGCAACACGATCGTCCTTCGTCACGGCTACGGAGTGGATACCGTTTACGGTCATCTCTCCGAGATCGTGGTCAAGCGCGGCCAGAAGGTAAAACGGGGCGAGACGATTGCGTTGATGGGTACGACGGGCCGCAGCACGGGACCGCACCTCCACTACCAAGTCGAGGTCAACGGTGTGCCCGTAAACCCCCGCAACTACATCCTGGACTGACGCTCGCGCCCCCCACGGGCCTTCCGTATACTCGGGATCCCCTTTTCGCTCAGGCCCCCTCGCGGAGGATCCCATTCGGCTACTAGCTACGAAGATTTTCGGCTCCGCCAACGAGCGGCTGCTCAACAAGCTTCACCCCCTCGTGGAGCAGGTCAATTCTTTGGAGCAGGAGACGGAGCGCCTCGATGCGGACGAGCTGCGCCGCCGCGTGGTGGATCTGCGCCAGCGCGTGGAGAAGGGCGAGCCGCTCGATGCTGTGATCCCCGAATCTTTCGCGCTCGTGCGCGAGGCCTCCAAGCGCACGCTCGGCCAGCGTCACTACGACGTCCAGCTCCTCGGGGGAATCGTCCTCCACCAGGGCATGATCGCGGAGATGAAGACGGGCGAGGGCAAGACGCTCGTGGCCACCCTTCCGTGCTTCCTGAACGCGCTCACGGGGAAGGGCGTTCACGTGGTCACGGTGAATGACTACCTCGCTCGACGCGACGCGGAGTGGATGGGCGCCATTCACCGCTATCTGGGCCTCGAGGTCGGTTGTGTCGTGCACGGTCTGAGTGACGAAGAGCGGCGCGCGGCCTACGGCGCCAATGTGACCTACGGCCAGAACAACGAGTTCGGTTTCGACTACCTGCGCGACAACATGAAGCCGAGCCTGGATTTTTACGTCCAGCGCGACCACTACTTCGCGATTGTTGACGAGGTGGACTCGATCCTAATCGACGAGGCTCGGACCCCGCTGATCATCTCGGGGCCCGTCGAAGATGATCCCGAGAAGTTCAAGCGCATCGATCGCATCATTCCTCGCCTGCATGTCGGGGAGCATTTCGCGATTGATGAGAAGGCGCGGCAGGCGCACCTCAGCGAAGAGGGCGTCTCTGAGGTCGAGAAGCTACTCAAGATCGACAATCTCTACGCCCCCGACGAGATGGATACGCTGCACGTAGTCCAGAACGCGGTGCGTGCGCACTCGATCTACAAGCGTGACGTTGACTATGTGGTCAAAGGCGGTCAAGTCATCATCGTCGATGAGTTCACGGGCCGCCTGATGGAGGGCCGCCGCTGGAGTGACGGCCTGCACCAGGCCGTGGAGGCTAAAGAGAACGTCAAGGTCCAAAACGAGAGCCAGACCTACGCCTCGATCACCTTCCAGAACTACTTCCGCATGTATGACAAGCTCGCGGGGATGACGGGCACGGCGGACACGGAAGCGCCCGAGTTTGCGAAGATCTATGGACTCGACGTTACGGTGATCCCCACCAATCAGCAGATGATCCGCCAGGACCACCCGGATGTGGTGTACCGTACGAAGGCCGAGAAGTGGAACGCCGTGGTCGAAGAGATAGAGGATTGTAGTCGGAGCGGACAGCCGGTGCTGGTTGGCACGATCGCGATCGAAACCTCCGAGATGCTCGCGAAGCGACTCAAGAATCGTGGTGTTCCCCACAACGTGCTGAACGCGAAGCAGCACGGGCGCGAGGCCGAGATCATTGCGCAGGCGGGGCGGTTCGGGGCCGTGACGATCTCGACCAACATGGCGGGCCGCGGCACCGACATCGTGCTGGGCGGGAACGCCGAGATGATGCTGAAGGCGCGCGGCGTGGACCCGACCGATGGCGAGGAGGCCCGGCAGGAATTCGCGTCGTTGCAAGCGCAGTGCGGCGCCGAACGCGAGCAGGTGCTCGAGGCGGGAGGGCTGCACGTGCTGGGCACCGAGCGCCATGAGTCACGCCGCATCGACAATCAGCTTCGGGGGCGCTCCGGGCGCCAGGGGGATCCCGGCTCTTCGCGCTTCTATCTGGCGCTCGAGGACGACCTGCTGCGCATCTTTGGCTCGGACCGGCTGGGACCCCTGATGAAGCGTCTCGGCATGCAGGAGGGCGAGGCGATCGAGGCCAAGATGCTCTCGGGCGCGATCGAACGGGCGCAAGCGAAGGTCGAGGCGCGCAACTTCGATATCCGCAAGCACCTGCTCGAGTACGACGATGTCATGAACAGGCAGCGCGACAGCATCTACTCCTGGCGCCGCCACGTGCTCAACAGCGATGACCTGCGCGAAGAATACATCATACTTGCGGACGAGGTGCTCGAGGAGATTGTCGAGTTCACGATCCCCGAGCGCGGTGAGATCAGCATGGAGGAGCTGGCGCGTCAGGTGGAGCAGCAGTTCGGATTCGTGATGGACCTCTCCGAGGAGGCGTTCGCGCTGAGGGGCGGAGAGCCGGAGCGCGAGCAGGTGCACGAGCGGCTGCAGGAGAGAATCCGCGAGCAGCTCGAGTCCAAGACCAAGATGTTTGAGGACCTGAGTCAGCGCTTTACGGATCTGGATATCCAGCCGCCCAGCTTTGAGTCGGTAGCTCGGGGCATGCTGCTGCATAGCCTGGACACGCAGTGGAAGGACCACCTGCTCACGATGGATCACCTGAAGGAAGGCATCGGCCTGCGCGGTTACGGACAGCGTGATCCGAAGATCGAGTACCAACGCGAGGGCTTCGAGCTCTTCTTGGCGATGAACGGACGCATCCGTAGCCATGCCGTGGAGCAGCTATTCAAGGTGATGCTCGAGGCGCCCTCGGAGGAGCGCATCCGGGCCATGCGCGCGGCGGAGGAGGCGCGGAATCGGCAGCTCGCACGGCAGCTGCGTGAGCAGCATCCCGGCGCTGCGCCCGAGGTCCAAGGCACCGTTGTGCGCGAGGGGCCGAAGGTGGGACGCAACGCACCCTGTCCCTGCGGCTCCGGAAAGAAGTACAAGAAGTGCCACGGGGCTGCTGCCTAGTGTCCTCAGGACACTAAAGCGTGGCCTACCGGGTTCCCGGCTTCCGAGCGGCCGGCATTCGCTGTGGGATCAAGCGGTCAGGGGCGTTGGACCTCGCGCTGATCGTTTCCGACCGGCCCGCGGTAGCGGCGGGTGTCTTCACGCGTAATCGCGTTCCAGGCGCCCCCATCACGGTCTCGCGTGCGCATCTGCGCGGGGGGCGCGCGCAGGCGATCGTCGTGAACAGCGGCATCTCGAACGTGGCCATGGGCGCGAGCGGACTGCGCGACGCGCGCCGCATGACGGAGCTCACGGGGGTGGAGCTCGGTTTGCGAGCCGTGGACGTGCTGGTCTCCTCCACCGGCGTGATCGGGCGTGCGCTGCCTATGCCGCGCATTGCCGCGGGCATTCCGCGGGCGGTGCGTGCACTCTCGGCTACAGGCTGGTCCGCAGCCTCGCGCGCGATCCTCACCACCGATACCCGCCCCAAGCTGGCGCAGGCTCGGGTGTCGGGGGCCAGCTTGCTCGGCATTGCCAAGGGTTCGGGCATGACCATGCCCGACATGGCGACGATGCTCGCCTTCGTGGTGACGGATTTGGCGGTGGACCCGGGCTTCCTGCGCCAGGCCCTGCGCCAGGCCGTGGGGGAGACCTTCAATCGACTGAGCATCGACGGCGAGACCAGCACGAGCGATAGCGTGGTGCTGCTGGCGAATGGGGCCGCGGGTAACCGGCCCCTCGGCCCTCGCTCAGCCCGTGCGAAGGAGTTCGAGCGTGTGCTGCTCGATCTGTGCCGGGAGCTCACCGAGAAGCTGGCCGCAGACGGGGAGGGCGCCTCACGGGTGGCGGAGATCGTCGTCACCGGAACACGTACCGATACGCTGGCCGAGCGGGCCGCGCGCAAGATCGCGAACTCACTGCTCGTGAAGACGGCGCTCTTCGGCGCCGATCCGAACTGGGGCCGTGTGGTGCAGACGGTGGGCGCGGCCGGCGTGCCGTTCAAGCCCGAGGATCTCGGCGTGCGGATCGGGGGCGTGCAGCTCCTGCAGCGGGGCACTCCCGTCGGGGGCGCGAGCGCGCTGCGACGTGCCAGGCGCGCAATGCACAAGAAGCGTGTGGAGATTGCCGTCTCGCTGGGCCGCGGCCGTGGCTCGGCCCGTGTCACGAGCTGCGACCTCAGCTACGAGTACGTGCGCATCAACGCCGAGTACACGACCTGATCCGTTTATGGAGATCGTCCTCATACGACATGGGCAGCCCGACTGGGAGCCCGGGGGCCGCGCGGTCGACCATCCGGCGCTGACAGTGCTGGGTGGCGAGCAGGCGCGGTTGACCGCGCAGGCGCTGGTGGGCGACCGCTTCGACGTGCTCTACTCAAGTCCCCTGCGGCGCGCGCTGGAGACGGCCGAGCCCATCGCTGCGGCGCTCGAGATGGAGCTCCAGGTCGAGTCCTGGCTGAAGGAGCTCGAGCTGCCGTCGCTGCAGGGCAAGACCGAGGAGGAGGTGAAGCAGTTCTTCGAGGGGGCCTCGCTGCGGGAGCTCGACCGCTGGTGGGACGGATTCCCTGAGGGCGAGTCCTTTCGGCACTTCTACCAGCGCGTAACCGCGGGCCTGGAGGAACTGCTGCTGGGGTCCCATCGGCTTGGCGTCCACAGCGACTCCGGGCATCGCATCTGGCAGGTGCCTGAAGCGGATCAAAATCTGCTCTTTGTGGCGCATGAGGGAACCAATGCGGTGATCCTGTCGCACCTGCTGGGCATCGAGCCCGTGCCCTGGGCCCGGATGCGCTTCTCCTCACTCTGGGCCGGGATTACCCGCGTTCGCTCCGTACCGGTCACAGGTGGGTCCGTCTGGGTCCTCAAGTGCTTTAACCGCGCCGACCATCTCGCGGGCCTGGGCCGCGCTTGAAAACCACCGGAATCCAAACAGTTACCCGCTCCTAGGGCTTGAGCGTCGGGCCTCGCTCTGCTATAGACCGAGGCATCTCACACGCCCCGACCGTTCCGGGTTCCCGTCCGAGATTAGCGGGAGATGAGCGGGGTCGCGCTGTCGGTCCTCCCGGCATCGGGCCAGAGGCGGAGGTTCAAACCCGGAGTCGCCCGCACGGGGCGACCGAAACAGGAGAGCCACTCTCGATGTCTGCCCTTGCCATCAGCATGAAAGAGCTCCTGGAGGCGGGCGTGCACTTTGGGCATCAGACCCGACGCTGGCACCCCCACATGAAGCCCTTCATTTACGGGGAGCGGAACGGAATTCACATCATCGATCTGCAGCAAACGCTGCCCCGCCTGCGCGCGGCCTGTGACTTTGTGCAGGAGGCGGTGGCCAACGGCAACAAGGTGCTGTTCGTCGGCACCAAGCGGCAGGTACAGGATGTGCTGTCCGAGCAAGCCCGCTCGTGCAGCATGCCCTACGTTCATCGTCGCTGGCTAGGCGGTATGCTCACCAACTTCCGCACGGTCCGGAAAGGTGTCGACCGCTACAAAGAGCTGATCGAGCTGCTCGGCGATGAAGAGAACGCCGCGGGCCTGACGAAGAAGGAGCGTTCGCGCCTGTCGCGTGAGCACATCAAGCTCGAGAAGGCCTTCGAGGGCATCGTGGATATGGATCGACTGCCCGACGTGGCGTTCATCATCGACATCAAGAAGGAAGCGATCGCGCTGCAGGAGGCCCGTCGCCTGGGGGTGGTCGTGGTCGCGATCGTGGATTCCAACTGCGATCCCGATGGCGTGGACTATGCGGTGCCCGGCAACGATGACGCCATTCGCGCGGTGCGGCTCTACTGCGAGAAGATCGCGGAGGCTTGTCGCGAGGGTGCGGAACTTTTCAACCAGCGTGTGGTTGAGGAGGGACGCGCCGAGGTGCAGGCCGCCGAGGCTGAGGCGCCGCAGGTGGGCAAGCGCGTCGTCGACATCACCCAGCCCGCGAGGCGCCCCGCGCGTATGGAGCGCATGGCCGAACAGCGCGCGAAGGAGGAGCAGGAGGGGAAATCTCCGGCAGAAAAAGCTGCTGTAGAGGCGAATAAAGCCCCTGTAGAGGGGGAGGAGACAGCGCCTCCCGAGACAGCGCAGACACCCGAGCCGAGCGCCAAACCCACAGCGGAGGCCTGAGGGTGGCAGAGATTACGGCAGTCCAGGTGAAAGCGCTCCGCGAGCGCACCGACGCTGGCATGATGGATTGCAAGCGAGCCCTGGTCGAGGCGGGTGGGGATGCCGTCCGCGCGACCGATCTGCTGCGCGAACGGGGGCTGGCCAAAGCGCGCGGCAAGGCGGGACGCTCCACGTCGGAGGGCTGTATCGTCGCCGGCGTGTCGGCGAATGGCCGCCGGGCGGCGCTGGCAGAGGTAAACTGCGAGACGGACTTTGTTGCGAGAACGGACCAGTTTGAGAGTCTGTGCCAGAAGATCGTCGAGCCGATTCTCGAGCAAAATCCCCGGGACGTGAACGCGTTGCTCGCGCTGTCCCTCGAAGGGGGCACGGTCAACGAGCGCGTGGTCGGGGCGGTCGCGACGCTCGGCGAGAACATCCAGGTGCGACGCTTCGTACGTCTGGAGGCCCCCTCGAACGGTCTGATCGGGAGCTACATCCACGCGGGCGGGAAGATCGGATCGCTGGTGCAGGTGGAAGCCGACGAACCGAGCAAGCCCGAGGTCCAGACCATCGTGCGCAATGTCTGCATGCACGTTGCAGCTACCAATCCGCTCGGCGTCGCGCGTAACGATATTCCACAGGAAGAGGTGGAGCGGGAGCGGGCCGTGCTCAGCAAACAGGCCCAGACCGAGGGCAAGCCCGCCCACGTGGTCGAGAAGATCGTTGCAGGTCGGCTTGGCAAGTTCTTTAGAGAGGTCGTACTGCTGGAGGAGCCATTAGTGATGGACCCCGAGCGTACGGTCGAGGCCGCGGTCAAAGAGGCGGGAGCGCGTGTGATCGCGTTCCGACGTTTTCAGCTCGGAGAAGAGCTCGACGAAAGCTAGACGATGAAGCCCGTCTACAAGCGCTTGGTGCTGAAGATATCGGGCCAGAGCATGGCCGGAGATCAGGGCTTCGGGATCAGCACGACGCGCATCCACCAGACCAGCCAGGAGATCCTGGAGGTGGTGGAGCTCGGAGTCCAGCTCGGGATCGTATGCGGCGGCGGGAACATCATCCGCGGGATCACGGCCTCGGCCCAGGGCATCGATCGCACCGCAGCCGACTACATGGGCATGCTGGCCAGCGTGATGAATGCGCTCGCCCTCCAGGATTCGTTGGAGAAAAAGGGCGTAAGCACTCGACTTTTATCAGCAATCGAGATCAAGCAGGTAGCGGAGCCCCACATCCGGCGGCGGGCCATGCGCCACCTGGAGAAGGGCCGGGTGGTGATCTTCGCGGCCGGCACAGGAAACCCCTTCTTCACCACCGACACCGGTGCTGCGCTGCGGGCGATGGAGATTGGCGCCGACGTGGTGCTCAAGGGCACGCGGGTGGACGGGATCTTCGATTCCGACCCCGAGAAGGTCCCGGGCGCCCGGCTCTACGATCGTCTGACCTACCGCGATTTTCTGGCCCGAAACCTCGGCATCATGGATGCCACCGCGGTCGCCCTGTGTCAGGAGAACAAGCTCCCCATCGTGGTCTTCAATATGAGTATTCCCGGCAATATTGTGAGGGTCGTCTGCGGCGAGGCCGTCGGCACCACGGTCGCGACCTAAAGCGTTCACACGGAGGGCGAACCAAATGGCGGATGACGATGTCGTTCTCGAGGACGCCCGCCAGGGGATGGAGAAGAGCCTCGCGAGCCTGCTCTCGGATACTTCAAAGATAAGGACTGGACGCGCCAATCCCGCTCTGCTGGAGAGCGTCATGGTGGATTACTACGGCACGCCGACGCTCCTGAAGTCGTTGGCCACGCTCTCCGCGCCCGAGGCACGCCTGCTCACCGTCCAGCCTTTTGACCCCGGGGCAATGGACGCGATCGAGAAAGGGATTCTCAAGTCTGGCCTGGGCCTGACCCCGGCGAATGACGGCAAGATCCTGCGCGTGCCCGTGCCCGAACTCACCGAAGAACGTCGGCACGAGCTGGTGAAGCAGGCCAAGAAGATAGGGGAGGGTCACAAGCTCGGGGTGCGCCACGCGCGCCGGGACGCGATCGCGCTGCTGAAGGACCTCGAAAAGGACGGCGAGCTCAGCAAGGATGATTCGCGGCGCGCACAGCAGAGAATCCAGGAGCTCACGGACGACTCCATTCAGAAGATTGATCAGGCGATTGCCGCCAAGGAAGAGGAAATCCTACGTATCTGATCTGATGAGCAAGCTCGACCCCGAGAAAATCCCACGCCACGTGGCCATCATTCCCGACGGGAATGGGCGCTGGGCCGAGCTTCGCAACCTGCCTCGTGACGAAGGTCATCTCAAGGGCGTGCAGGCCGTGCGCGAGGTTGTGCGCGCGGCCTCGGAGCTCGGCGTCCGCTTGCTGACACTCTACGCCTTCTCGCAGGAGAACTGGGATCGGCCGCGCGATGAGGTGCGGGCCCTGATGCGTCTGCTCAAGCGCTACCTGCGCAATGATGGCGACGAGCTGCACGAGAACGGCATCCGCGTGGCCGCAATCGGTCGCCTGGAGCGGCTCGATGCGGGGGTGCGTCGCGAGCTGGAGCGGCTCATGCGACGGACCGAGGCGAACGACCAGATGCAAGTGACGTTCGCTCTCTCTTACAGCGGGCGTACGGAGCTCGTGGATGCCGTGCGGCAGATCGTGCGTGAGGTGGAGTCCGGCTGTCTCGACCCCGAGGCCATCGATGAGAAATGCGTCGCCAGTCATCTGTACCTGCCCGAGCTGCCGGACCCCGATCTTCTGATTCGCACGGGCTACGAGCATCGCATCTCGAACTTCCTCCTATGGCAGCTGGCGTACACCGAGCTCTACCTGGCAGACGTGCTCTGGCCAGATTTTGGCAAGCAGCAGCTGGTAGACGCGTTCCTTGCCTACCAGCAGCGCGAGCGTCGCTTTGGTCGCACCAGCGAGCAGCTGCGGCGGGAGCCATGAAGCGCATCGTCATTCTGGGCTCGACCGGCTCAGTCGGGACGCAGACCCTCGAGCTGGTGGAACGCTTCCCGGAGCAGCTCGAGCTTTGCGGGCTGGCCGCGGGCCGCAACGTCGAGCTGCTGATCCAGCAGGCCAAGCAGTTTCGACCGCGTCTGGTGTCGGTGGTGCGAGACCAGGACGCGGAGCGCGTGCGCGAGGCCGTAGGCCAGCTCGGAGTCGAGGTGCGGTCCGGAGCGGAGGG
>SMWZ01000208.1 GCA_004356455.1 Deltaproteobacteria bacterium | reverse complement strand
GCCTTCCGCGCGCCTGTCTTCTTCCGGGCCGTCCGCGAGCCTGCCTTCTTCCGGGCCTTCCGCGCGCCTGTCTTCTTCCGGGCCTTCCGCGCGCCTGTCTTCTTCCGGGCCGTCCGCGAGCCTGTCTTCTTCCGGGCCGTCCGCGAAGCTGTCTTCTTCCTGGTCGTTGCCACCCGTTCCTCCTGCACTCCCGCCATGCGGGGATCTGAGTGGCTTGATACCGGTTCCGCGTGGCCCTTGCCAGTCGGCCACCGCAGCACCCCTCCTATTCGAGGGCCTTCAGCTTGAGCCTCACCTCACGCACCTTGCCATCGCGCAGCACCCGCAGGGTCACGCTCTCGCCCACGCCCACCCGTTCGAAGGCGTGAAGCAGGGCATCGATGGACCCGACGGCCTGGCCATCCACCGAGACGATCTGGTCGCCCAGGGTGACCTGCTGGCTGTAGCGGCTCCTCTGCACACGGATCCCCTCGAGACCCGCGCGGTCGGCGGGCGTGCCGGGCACGATCTCGCGGATCACGACCCCCTCGAGCTCGTTGCGGGCCGCGATGGCGTCGGACAGCGGCATGATGCCAATGCCCGGCTGGATCGGGCGACCATGCTGGATGAGCTGCGGCACCAGCCGCCGCACGGTGTCGACCGGAACGGCGAAGCCGACGCCCGCGGAGGCTCCGCTCGGACTGTAGATGGCACTGTTCACCCCGATCAGGCGGCCGCTCGAGTCGAGCAGCGGACCCCCGGAGTTTCCAGGGTTGATGGCGGCGTCGGTCTGGATGACGTCCCGGATCGTGCGGCCGTTTGGCGCGCGCAGCTCACGCCCGAGGGCGCTCACCACGCCCACGGTCAGGGAGTGATCGAGCCCGAAGGGGTTGCCCAGCGCCAGCACCTTCTGACCCACGACCAGCGTGGCCGAATGGCCGAGCTCCAACGGCTCCAGCTTGCGCTGCTGTGCATCGATGCGAAGCACCGCAAGGTCCTTCGCGGGCGCCGTGCCTACCAGCTTCGCCTCCCAGGTCGACTGGTCCGACAGCGTCACCTGAAAGCTACTCCCACCTTCGAGCACGTGGAAGTTAGTGACCACGTGACCTTCGCGGTCCCAGATAAAGCCCGAGCCGCTGCCGCGCGGGATCTCGAAAACATCGAGCGAGAAGAGATTACGACGCAGCGCCACGCTGTGGACGTTCACCACCGACGGCGCCGCCCGCCGGAAGACCTCGATCTGGCGTATCTCCTCGGGTCCCAGATCACCCGCTAGGCCGGGCAGCCAGATCAGCAAGGAAATCAGGGTCCGTGCCAGCATCTCCACCTCCCCCTTCAGGTTGGGCCAGACCCCAATGGTGGAGACTCGGGGCCCGCACTGCCAACCGGATGCGCCCCGGACAGCCCTGTGCCGCCCGGGGTCGATGCACCGTGCTAGGCTAGGGCAGCTCGACCCGCACCACCGCGTCGAGCTTCGCCAGCTCGCAGAGCTGGCTCAGAGGCACGCTACCAACGACACTTTTTTGCATGATCAGTGCGACCTCGAGCCCCGCGTCCTTCAGTGCCTGAAGCACCGCGTCCGAGACGGAGCTCAGCAGTACCTTCACCTTCACGGCGCCACGCACAACCAGGTGCTGGCTGTCGCTGCTGGCGTACCCCTCCACGAGTGCCAGCAGCTCGGGGGCCAGTCGGCTTCGCACCTCGCTCGACACCGGAAGCGGCTTCTCATCGCGCGCGAGCTCCGGCGCATCCGCCTCGGCGCGCTTCTGAGCGACGATGGCGCTTCGCTCGAAGGCCAGCTGCGGCGCGTGCGCAAAGCGGCCGGCCTGGCCCGACTTCGCCAGGCTTCGCAGGCGCACGCCGTAGACGGCGTCCTGGCGCGCCTCGCCGAAGATCCCCTCGTACTCGACGCCCTGCGGCATCTCGACGGGAACGGTCACGCTGCGCTGAGTACCACCCTCGTTCACGACGCGATCCTCGACCGCCACAAACGAGGTGAACTGCGTCACGATGCGATGCTCAAGCGCGACCTCTACGATCTGCTCGCGCAAGCGCTCGGGGAACTGACCCGTCTGCAAGGCCGTCAGGTCCTGAGACATAAGATCGTCCACCTTGGTGCGGGCCCAGACCGAGGCCAGCGCGGCGTTGGACTTGGCCCGCCGCGGGAGCTTCACCTCCAGCACCTGGCGATAGGGCTGACCGCCCTGGAAGCCGCGCAGGATGACCTGGCCCTTGCCGGGCTTGCGATAGCGGGCGTGGATGAAGAGCGGCCTCTCGGCCCACACGTCCGCCACCTGGTTAGGGAAGACGTCGATCACATCGAGGTTTCGAAACTCCAGGCTGACATCGGTCAGGACCGGCGAGCCGATACGCTCGTAGAACCTGCGTGCGACCGCGTCCCCGGGCTCGTTGAGCAGCACGTACTCGACCTCGCCCCCACCCTCGCGCGCCATGCTCTCGAGCAGGAAGCGGTTGACGGAATTGCCCGTGCCGAAGGGGAACCAGCGCGAGGTCCCGCGCAGCCGCTTCACCAGATCGATCACCGCGAAGTCGTTGCCGATGTAGCCATCGGTCATGAAGGTGACGATGCGCAGCCGGTGCTGGTCCGCCGGCAGCGCGCACACACGCTGCACGGCCTCCGCCATCATCGTTCCCCCGTTGGCCTGCAGCGCGCCGATGTAGGCACGCGCCTTGCGCTTCATCACCAGGCTGGCCCGTTCGGGCCGCTCGAAGAGCATGTTGGTGGTGTTGGCGAAATCGACAACCTGGAAGGTGTCGTTCGGGTTCATGTGATCCAGGATCCAGAGCATGGTCTGCTTGGCCTTGTTGAGCGGCCGGCCCGACTGCGAGCCGGAGCGGTCGATCACGAAGATCAGCTCCTTGGGCGCAGCGGTCCCGGAGGTCACGCGTTTCGGGGGCAGCAGGATGAAGCTCACGTAGCCGTCCCCACCGTTGCGATGGCTCAGGAATCCGCTCCGCACTTCCTCACCGGCCACGGCGTAGCGCAGCACAAAGTCGCGGTTCGGAATCTCGGCCCGCTCACGCAGGCGTACGCGCGCACGCGCGGAGCCCAGCCGCTCCACATCGATCGCGTGCAGGCGCGAGTCGAGACTCAGGATCGGGACGCCCGCGTCGATCTCGACCTGGATCGCGATGTCGTGGCCGGCGCGCGTGCCCGCCGGCGTTACGGGTGGGGTGATGTGGGAAGCATCCGCAACCCGAGCCGTGTCGAGCGCCCAGCCCGTCCCCGGATGACCTACGGGGTTCCCGGGGATGAAACGCGGGCCCACAACGGTGGGAAACGAGAACTCGAAGGTCCCGGCCACGTACTTGAGAAGCTCGACGTACTCGATGTGCACCTCGACCTCCGCTCCGGGCAGGATGTTCGCAACGGACTGGGTGAAGATGTTGGGGCGCTCCTGGTCCAGCAGCCCCGCGAGTTGCCCGCGCTCGCGCGCCGCCTCATAGATACGCCGCGCCTCTTCGCGTCGCTTGATCTCGCCGCGAATCTCGCGTTCGCCGCTGCGGATCCACATCGCGTCAACGGCGGCCCGGTCCGAGAGGGGAAAGGTATAGATGGCCTCGATCGGCTCGGGATAGGGGTTCTCGAAGGTCTGCGTCACACTCACCCGGGCTACGAAGCCCGAGATCTCGGTCTTCACCTCAGTGTGTTTCAGGGGGCAGCTTCCCAGGACGTTTCCGTCCGGGTCCACCACCTCGAGCGCGCCCGAGCGGGGCACGGACTCGCGGGCGGGGCTGGCGCTGGGAGCCCCGAGCAGAGTCAGGGCCAGTAGCATGGGGAGCGTCTTCGACAACATTTCAAGCGTCCTTTCTGCGCAGCGCGCGCTGGCTTCGAATCGGTCTCAGCAGGTAGGTCGAGGGTGCGGCCAGAGTTGGTCCACAAAGTGCTAAGAGCTTGGAATTGAATGGGATTTCAGCCCTGCCGGGCCTACGTTAGGCTTGCCGAGAATGAGCGCCGGAGGGGAGGACTGGCTTGCGATTCAGCAGCGGCTGCTGGCCGGTGAGCGCCTGGCCTTCCTCCAGCTCAACCGCCTGGTCACAGGCATCCTGGCTCAGCTTCGCGCCTACGACTTCCGCGACGAGTGGGAGGACCTGCGCCAGGAGGTGCTGCTCTCGGTGGTGAAGAATGCGCGCGCGGGACGCCTGCGGGATCCCAAGGCTTTCGTCGGCTACGTGCGCATCATCACGCGCAACAAGTTCGTGGACCGCTTGAAGGCGAAGCTGCGCCGGAGGGAGGGCGAGACGCTGCCCTGGGACGAGGAGACGGCGCGCGCCGCCGCCAGCTGGGTCAGCGGGAAGGGTCGCGGCGAGCGGGCGCGAGAGGTCTGGGCCGCCGTGGGTGGACTGCCCGAAGACACGCGCCAGCTGATTCAGGGCATCTACGGCGAGGGGAAGACCTACCAGGAGATGTCGGCCGAGACGGGGATCCCACTGGGTACGCTGAAACGGCGGCTGCGGGAGGGACTCAAGCTGCTACGGCAACGCTTCGGCAGCGAATATGGCGAGGGCTGAACCGATGCGGGCGCGCAAGCAGACCTTACTCTCAGGACGCATGAGGTGCGTGTGAGCTGTCAGCAGACACAAGAGATCGATCTCATGAGCTTCCTCGCAGACGCGAGAAGCAACGAGTTCGCCGGCTTCCGCCAGCACTACCCCACCTGCGCCGAGTGCTCGGCCGAGGTGCGCGCCTGGACCGAGCTGCATCTCTTGCTTGACGCCACTGGGGGCGCGGGACACCCGGCGGAGGCGCAGCTGCTGCGCTTCGAGGACAGCTCACAGGCCTTGCCCGCCGACGAACGGCGCGCCATCGAGGCACACCTCGAGACCTGCTCCAGCTGTGCCGACGAGCTGCGTTCCCTGCGTGGCTTTGATTTCGCCGAGCTCGAGGCGAGCCGCGTAGACACGAGCAGCGTCTGGCGTGGCTGGCTCGAGAACGGTCTGGCGCGCGTGCGCGGCCTGCTCTGGCACCCGGCCTTCGCCTACGCGCTGGTGCTGATCCTGCTCTATCCCATCATGAGTCGGGAGTGGCGCGAAACGAATCTGAGCCCGGGCGTGTCGGGCCCGCACGCGCTCGAGGCAGGAAGCTTCGAGGGCAAGCAAGAGAAGCCCACCCTTCTGCTGTCGGAGCGATCCGAGAAGCAGGACGCGGATGCTTCGGCTGCGCCCGAGTCGCGAGCCGCGCGCGGGCGCCAGCAGCATGCTCCAGTACGCAAGGCCGCACAGGTCCCGTCAGCTCCGTCGGCCCTGCAGGCCGCGCCGCCTTCGCCCGCACGCGAGCGGAGGCGAGCGCTGGCTCAGGCAGGTGAGGCGGCGCGCCCCGGGCTCTCGACCGACGAAGCCAGCGCTGCCAAAAACGCGCGCAACGCGGCCGCAGCTCAGAGAGGCCTGAAAGAGTCCGCGCCGCGCGCGCTCGCCAAGCGCAGCGAAGCGCAGGTTTCCTTCGCGTTCGAGCGGCAGCTCGCGCCGGTCGCCCCCGAAGCAGAGCCACTCGAGCTCACGCTCGAGCCCGACGGGCGCGTCGAGCTCTACGCGAGCGAGCTGAGTGGCGGACTGCACCTATGGCTGCCCGTTCCGAGCGGAACGCCCGAGGGCAGTCTGATCGAGGTGCGCGTGGCCGCTCCGCACGGTCGGCGCGAGATCCGGGAACGCTTCCGGCTGCAAGCGAACCAGACCCAGCTCATGTTGAGCCTGCCACCGGGCTGGATCACTCCGGGCACACACTCGATCGAGCTGCGCGTGACGAACGCCGCGGGCAAAGATGCGCCCCGCTATCGATCCAGCCTGGCGGTACGCTAGCGACGGGCCGCGCGCCGGCCCCTAGCCGCTACTGGAGTGGATCACAGGGTGGGTTTCCGTTGGCGGTCTCGTCCGGGTCACCCGCGTCACAGAGCCCGTTGCAGAAGTTCTCGATCACGCCCCCGGGCTGGAGGAAGTTCACCAGCATCTCGATCCCCGCCGGGATCGCGGGCCGCGCCCCGTGCGGATCGCAGACCCTGCTTGGGATCTGGTTGGCGAGCAACGGGATCACGGAGAGCCCGTTGCCGTCCGTGCCAAAGAAGTTCGGATCCAGGATGTCGAACGAGCCCGTGTCATACATGACGAAGGCCGAGTCGAGCGGACCGTTGACGTCGGGGATGCCCTGCAGGCCCTGCCAGATTGAGCTGTCCGCGTGTGTGGACAGGCCGAGCGTGCGCGCCTGGATCTCGGCGCACTGGTTCGAGATCTGCTTGTCGAGCCAGGCCGAGGTCATCAGGATCTTGCTGGCCGAGCCCGAGCCGGGGAGCGGATCGGTCGTGATGTGGCGGGCGTAGCCGGCCGGCTCGGCGCTGACCCAGAGCTCCTGAATCAGCGCGCTCACGCCCAACAGCTCCTGCATGGGGTCCGTGAACCCGATCGTATCGAGCAGAAGCTCGAACTCGATGAACTGGGTCGAGCGCTGCAGCAGGCAGGCGAAGTTGATGGACGGTACGTCCAGGCCGAAGCGCTCCACGTCCGGCGTGAGCGCGGAGAAGAACGTACCCATGATGCCGCCCAGGCTGATGCCGTAGTAGTACATCTCCTCACTATCGCCCGGGAACACGCCCCGTCCGTCCGGAGTCTCGAACGTGTCGGTATCACGGTTGAAAATCCCGAGCTTCATCATCCTCGAGAGCACCAGGGTGTTGAGCATCCCCTGGCGCAGACGGTCGGGGAGGGCCGCAAAGTTATTGAGCTGGCTCGACGCCACACCGATGATCTGGGTGGCCACCCAGGCAAAGTCCAAGGTCGAGAGACCTCTCCAGTGGGTGGCGCCCGCGATGTAAGCCTGATCCGGGGCCACATCTTGTAGGAGAGATCCGGCTCCCAGCGTCATACTTTGTGGGCTGCCGAAGAGCCCGTGGCCCAGCACGATCGGGCGCGCGACGGGCGTGTTCGGATCGTCGGGATCCAGCAGCACACTACACGGAATCGAGACGGTGAAGTCCGCGCTCGTGAAGCCGTTCTGCACCGGCGTGTCGTTGGCGTCCACGTTCATGAACTGCGCGCCCGTCGAGAGCAGGTCCCCGTCCAGGAAGAGCGGGCTATCGTAGGTCCCCGAGACGTGCCGCCAGACCACCTCACCTGGCGCGTTGCAGTCGTTCTCGAAGGTGAGGCTCGAATTCGGGTCCACTGAGAAGTTGATCGCATTCGGGTCGGCTTCGAGCGAGGCCACATAGGCATAGCCCTGGTCGCGCATGGAGAGCATCTGGTGGGTGAGCTGGTGCTCGCTCTGAGTGGTGAAGTCGAAGGCCAGGACCAGGTCCTCGCGTGCCACGCCGGCGCTGATCAGCTGCGGGAAGATGCTTAGGTCGAAGTACGCTCGGCGCGCCTCGACCTCGGGGAGGGTCGT
>SMWZ01000031.1 GCA_004356455.1 Deltaproteobacteria bacterium | reverse complement strand
GTAGGCGTAGCCCGTGCCGACGCGGGTCTCCCCCTCGTCCAGCGGATAGCTCAGGTTCATGCTGAAGCCCGTGGTCTCCTGCTTGAAATCGATGAACTCCGTCTTGTTCCGGCCGAAGGTCGCGCTCAGGCTCACCAGGCTTCCCCTGAAATAGGGATCAGTGAAGCGGAGGTACATGCGCGAGTTGTCGGAGCCGAAATCCAGGGTCGCCGCCAGCCCCCAGCCCCTGCCGAAGAGGTTGTCCTGGCGCAGCGACGTGTTCAAGAGGAAGCCGTCCGTAGACCCCACCCCGGCGCCGAAGCTGAAGGTCCCGGTGGGACGTTCGACCACGTCCACGTGCACCGCGACCCGATGCGGCTCGTCGAGCGGCTTGGCCTCGAGTCCCACCTCCTCGAAGAAGCCCAGGCGGCGGATCCGGGCCCGGCTCCGCTGCAGGACCCGGGCCGAGTAGAGCTCCCCCTCCGCCAGCCCCAGCTCCCGGCGAATGACCTCGTCCCGGGTTCGGGTGTTGCCGTGCACCTCGATCCGGTCCACAAAGTAGAGCTCGCCCTTGTCCACCTCGAAGCTACAATCGACCGTGCGCTTCTCCTCGTCGACGCGGGTGTGGGGACCGACCTTGGCCGAGAAGAAGCCGCGGTCCGCGTAGTGGGCTTGCAGGCGCTGCACGTCGCCCGTCAGCGTGGAGCGCCTGAAGACTTGGCCCTGCTCCAGCTCGAGGAACTCGAGCAGCACTTCGCTGTCCATAGACGAGTCCCCGACCACGTCCACATGGCCGACGTAGTAGCGCGGTCCTTCCGAGACCTTAACCTTGACGCGCAGACCCTTCTCGTCGTAGTCGACCTGGGGCTCGCCGATGGTCGCGCGGATGAAGCCTTCATCCATGTACTCGCGACCGATGCGATCGAGGTCCTGATAGAAGATAGGCTCCGCATAGATGCCCGATCGGTCCCAGAATTTGGTGACGAAAGACATACGTCCCCAGGGCTTCGTCTGCACCACGCGGAGCAGCTCCTTGTCCGAGAGCGCCTCGTTGCCTTCGAAATCGATCGCGATCAGACGAAGCTTCTTCCCCTCCCTGATGTCGAAGTTGATCTCGACGCTGCCCTCCCCGATCGGCTCCACGTGATAGCTCACTTCCACGAGGTAGTAGCCCTGGCTCTTGTAGAGAGCCTTCACGCGAGCTTGGTTCTCGAGCAGGAGCGGATAATCCGTGGTGGAGCCAACCGTCAGCGTGAGCTGGTCCTTGATGTCGTCGCTCCCCATGTTCTCGTTTCCCGAGACGCTCACGCGTCGGATAATGGGGTTCTCCTCGACTAGGAACGTGACGAGCTTGCCACCGTGCTCATCCAGGACCTCGACCTGGACGTCGCGGAAGAAGCCCAGCGCGTAGATACGCCGAACGTCCTCGCCGATCCGATCCTGCCGGAGCGGCTCACCCACCCGTGTTCCCACCACCGCTCGGATGGCATCCGCCTCGATGCGGCGGTTTCCGAGCACCTGTACCCCAACCACCGTATTCGTAGTCTGGGGCGTGAGTCCCTCTACATCGGGAGCGAAATCGTGTCGGGCCCAGACCCCGCGCTCAGCTCTTAGTCGGGATGGCTGACGGGCCAGGATGGAGCGCACAGCCGTCGCTGCCTCGGAGATCGCCGCGGAGAGCCCGGCCGCGCCCTCACCCTGGTAGATGAAGTGGGCGAGCTCCTGCATGCGAGGAACAGCCAGCACGCGCACGTCCAGGCTGTAGTGCTGCGTCAGGCGCGCAACGCGCGCGACCACCACGAAGTGTGCACCCGTGTGCTGCGCCTGCTGCCGGAAATAACGCTCACCCAGCCGGGCCCCGCCCTCGACCAGCGGACGTGGCTCCAAGACAAGCGCGTCGCGCACTTCGAGCGCCGCGCCCTCGGTGGGCTGGCTCGACTCCAGCGCGCGGGAGAGGCGTGAGAGCCACTTGGACGCACCTTCCTCCAGGGGAGCGGAGGGCTCGAGCGTAAGCACGATCGGAACAGCGGATGACGGCGCTGCCGGCTGCGCACGCACTGCACCTGCGAGCGACAACAGCGCCACACAAGATAGTAGGGCTGCGCTCCACCGGACCGTCCGCCTGAGGGTCCTCACATCTGGCTCCCCTGCATCAGCCTTCCGCATCTGCGCCGCAACTCGGTGGCGAACCCGTATTTTACCAGACACCGGAGACTAGCGGGTCCGCGTAGACAGTGGCCATTGGAAGGGCCGCGGTGACGCTCAGCCACACCTTCTCGAAGCCGCACAGGGAAGCCTAGGACTCCAAACGCCCTCCTCGCAGGTAGTACTTCTTCCCCAGGCGTCCAGCGAGCTTCTCGTTATGCGTCACGAGGATCAGGCCCGTACCTACCTCCGCGTTGAGGCGCAGAAGTATCTCCTCAACCTGTTCGGCGGTATGGGGATCGAGGTTGCCGGTCGGCTCGTCTGCAAGCAGGACCGGCGGCGAGAGCACCAGGGCGCGGGCGATCGCCACGCGTTGCCGCTCCCCGCCTGAGAGCTTGCCTGGGGGATGCTGCCGGCGATCCGTCAGTCCCACCTCATCGAGCATCTCCCGCGCACGTTCGCGCGCCAGGCGCTTCGGCCAGCCGGCCAGCAGGCACGGCATCATCACGTTCTCCTCCGCATCGAACTCCGGCAGCAGGTGGTGGAACTGAAACACGAAGCCAACGCTCTGGTTACGATGACGGGCCAGAGCCGGGCCGTCGAGCTGGTAGACATCGGCCTGCTGGTAGAGCACGCGGCCCTCGCTGGGCCGCTCGAGTCCCCCGAGAATGTGCAGCAACGTCGATTTGCCTGAGCCCGACACGCCGAGAATGCCCATCGACTCGCCCAGATTGAGAACGAGGTCCACCCCGCGCAGGATCTCGAGCTCGCCTCCAGGGGCGGAGAAGCGCTTGACGATTCCCTCGGCGCGCAGCTCACTCATACCGCAGCGCCTCCGCCGGATCGAGGCGCGCAGCCTGCCAACACGGCAGCAGCGTTGCCCCGATCGAGAGGACCATCGCGATCAGCGCGACCAGGGCAAGCTCCATGGGTACGATGTGGTAGGGAAGCTGCTGAAGCTGATACACATTTGCGGGTAGCACGTCATAGCCGACGATGCGCTCCACCACGGTCTGGATCCGCTCCAGATTCCAGGTGATCACGAGACCCGTACTCAGTCCCAGGCCAACACCGGAGATCCCGATCAAGAAGCCCTGGGTGGCAAATATGCGCAACACCCCTTCATCATCGCAGCCCATGGCCTTCAAGATGGCGATATCGCGCGACTTCTCCATGATCATCATGACGAGCGTTGCGATAATAATGAATCCCGCTACCACCATGATGAAAGAGAGCAAGACGAACATCATCACTCTTTCCGTCTTGAGGGCGGAGAAGAATCCTGGATAGAAGGTCTTCCAGTCGCGCGCGAAGAAGAGTCCCCCCTGGCGCGCGATAACCCGATCCGCGATCGCACGGGAACGATAGGGGTCCACGGTTCTGACCTCGATCCCTGACACCACGTCGTCCAGCTTCATGAACTCCTGCGCCGCGGGAAGGCTGGTATAGATGAAGCTCTCATCGAACTGAAAGAAGTTCGAGCGGAAGATTCCCGCGAGCCGGAAGCGCTGCATACGAGGTGCGGGGCCAAGCGGCGTTGGGGGACCTCCCAGAGGGGAGATGAGGACCACGGGATCGCCCACACGCAGGAAGAAGCGGTCGGCCAGCTCGGCGCCGAACACCACGCCGGGCAGTCGCGCGCTCTCGTCGCCCTCGGGATCCGGGGCCAGATCGGCCAGAGAACCCGCCACGAGATCCTCCGTGAGCTGGGTCGCATCCCCGACGCTGTCCGGATCGACGCCCTTGAGAATTACGCCCTGAATCTCACCCGTCTGGCTGCGCAGAATCGCATCGGTCCGGAGGAACGGCGTTGCGCCCTCCACACCGGGGACCTGGAGCACATCCTCGCGCACGCGCTCGTAGTCGCCGTAATAGCCGAGGCGGGAGTGCACGACGAAGTGTGCGCGGGCGCCGATGATCTTGCCCTCCCATACCTGGGAGAAGCCATTCATCACAGAGAGCACCACTGTAATAACCGCTACCCCGAGCGTTACGCCGAGCACGCAGATCACCGTGATCACCGAGATGAAGGTCTGGCGCCGCTTGGCAACCAGGTAGCGCAGCGAGATGAACCACTCCACGGGCCGCTGTCGCCGGTGCTCGACCAAGCTCACCAGCACGAGCGGCCAGAGACCGAGAGCCGCAAGCGCCAGGCAGAGTGTGCTCACCGCAATCAACTGCATCGCGATCCACTCCAGTGCCGTGACGCCGAGGGAGACGATGAAGAGCAGTCCGCTCACCAGCAGCAGCACACCAAACGCCCACGGCACGATCCGCCGCGGCCCCGGATAGCGGATGAACAAGTACGCAAGTGACGCCAGAGCCAGCTGCGCAGCCGGCAGGCCCCAGACCGGATCCACTTCGGCCACGTAGGCCACCACACCCGTGACAGCGGTCGCAGCCAGCACGGCCGGGCCCGCCACAAGGAGCGGTCGCGCGAAGCGCAGGAACTGACCGAGCACGAGCGTGGCGGAGGCCGAGAAGAACACGAACATGGCGCCGAAGCCCAGCGCCACCAGGGCCACCAGGCTGGCGGAGACGAAACCCAGCAGCGGTTGCAGCCACTCAGGCATCGCGCGCACGCAGATGGGGGAAGAGGGTGACCTCGCGCAGGTGTGAGGCCCCAGTCAGGATCATGACCAGCCGGCCAACACCCAGTCCCATGCCACCCGTGGGAGGCATGCCGTGCTCCAGCGCGCGCAGGAAGTCCTCGTCGATGGGATGCGCTGCTTCATCCCCCTCGCGGCCCGCCCGGGCCTGCTCTTCGAAGCGCAGGCGCTGGTCGTCGGGATCGTTGAGTTCCGAGAAGGCATTGGCGATCTCCATGCCTCCGATGAACAGCTCGAAGCGCTCCACCAATTCCGGCCGGTCCGCGCAGCGCTTGGCCAGCGGAGAGAGCTCCGCCGGGTACTCGATCACGAAGCTGGGCTCGATCAGCCGCGGCTCCACGCACACGGAGAAGAGGTCGTCCACCAGTCGCGCCCAGCTGGGTGCAGCATCGGGATCGACGCCCTCTACTTTGCGCTGGCGCAGCGCCGCTCGCAGGCTGTCGAGCGTATCGGTCTTCTGGATGTCGATCTGGCTGGCATCGAAGATGAGCTCTGCCATGGTATGCCTCGGCCAGGGCGGAGCCAGGTCGATGGTCTGTCCCTCGCGCTCCACGCGCGTCGTTCCGAGCAAGCGCTCGGCCGCGCCCGCCACCAGGGCCTCGACAAGCTCCATCATGTCGGTGTAGTCCGCGTAGGCCTGGTACGCCTCGAGCATCGTGAACTCCGGGCTGTGCTTCTTGGAGATGCCCTCATTACGAAAGTCACGGCCGATCTCGTAGACGCGCTCGATGCCCCCGATAATCAATCGCTTCAGATAGAGCTCGAAGGAGATGCGCAGGAAGAGATCCTGTTGGTAGGTGTTGTGGTGCGTGGTGAATGGTTGCGCGTTCGCCCCGCCGTAGAGCGGCTGCAGGATCGGTGTTTCCACCTCGAGGAAGCCCCGCTCCTCCAGCACCTCACGCAGCGCCGTGATCATCTTGCTGCGGGCGAGCGCGATCTCGCGCGACTCCGGGTTCGCCAGCAGGTCCAGATAGCGTTGTCGGTAGCGCGTCTCGACATCGGCCAGGCCGTGCCACTTCTCGGGCAGGGGACGGTAGGCCTTGGCCAGAAAGCCGATGTCCTCGACGTCTACGCTGAGCTCCCCGCTGCGGGTGCGGACCAGCGGTCCACGCGCCCACACGAAGTCCCCCACCTCATACAGGCGGAACGTCTCGTAGCGCTCCGCGCCCAACTGGTTCTTCTTGACCCAGAGCTGAACCCGCGCTCCGTCGCCCTGAAGCGTGACAAAGTTGGCCTTGCCGAAAGAGCGGATACTCATGATGCGTCCGGCCACCGTGACCTTGGGTCGCTCCGCTTCCAGCGTCTCCAACTCCGCGGTCTCGAAACGAGCGAGAACTTCGGGAACCGCGGTCAGGGGGCCGGGCACGCGCGCAGGGAAAAGCGCCTCGCCTCGTTCCAGCAGCTGCTGCGCCCGCTTGCGCCGAGCCGCCAGGATCTCCGCCTCGCTCGCCACCGTTAGCCCCCTGCGGTCTCCAGCAGATAGGCCCGGATCAGAGGATCGAGGTTGCCGTCCAGGACGCCCTGTGCGTTCCCGACTGAGTAACCCGTACGATGATCCTTCACCCGCTGGGACGGATGGAGAGTATAGGAGCGGATCTGATTGCCGAAGTCGATCTTTCGCTTCTCGCCGGCCAGCTGCTCGATCTCCGCCTCGCGCTCCTGCCGGGCCCGTTCGTAGAGTCTTGCCTTGAGCACCTTCATGGCCGAAGCCTTGTTCTTGTGCTGGCTGCGCTCGTTCTGACACTGCACCACGATACCGCTGGGCGCGTGGGTGATGCGCACGGCCGAATCGGTACGGTTCACGTGCTGCCCGCCTGCGCCCGAGGCGCGGTAGGTGTCAATGCGCAGGTCCTTGTCATCGATCTCGACCTCCACCTCGTCCCCCACGTCCGGAACCATGGTGAAGGACGCGAAGCTCGTATGCCTGCGTTTCTGCGTATCGAAGGGCGAGATTCGGACCAGGCGGTGAATCCCAGCCTCGCTGCGCAGGTAGCCATAGGCGTACTCTCCATCGACGGTGAAGGTGACGCTCTTGATCCCGGCCTCCTCGCCAGGCTGGAAGTCGAGGATCTCAGTCTTGAAGTCGTGGTGCTCGGCCCAGCGCAGATACATGCGCAGCAGCATCTCGGCCCAGTCGCAGGCCTCGGTCCCTCCGGCGCCCGCGTTGATCGAGACGATCGCCGTGCTCGCATCGTGCTCGCCCGACAAGAGCCGCCGCAGCTCCATCTCCTCGAGGCGCTCGCGCAGCTTCGCCACTCGCTCCGCCGCCTCGCTGGCGGTCTCGTTGTCGCCCGCTTCCTGCGCCAGCTCCAGCAGGACCTCGACATCCGAGAGCTCGCTGTCGGTGTCCTCGAAGAAGCGGATCTCCCGCTCCAGGTACCGCTTCTCACGCAATAGCTTCTGGGCGCGCTCGGGATCGCCCCAGAGCGCGGGGTCGGCGGTCGCGCGCTCGAGCTCATTCAGGCGGACGCGCTTCCCCTCGAGGTCAAAGATGCCTCCGCAGCTCCGCGGCTCTCTCGTTCAGAGTCCTGAGCTCCTGTTGAACCTCTCTAATGCGTATGCTCGCGTCTTCCGACAACCCGAACCCCTCCGATGGCAATCAATATTCCCCAGCTGACCCAGACGACCCAGTCACCGAAACGGGTGTACAGCGTGGGCCCCGGGCGCGCCGGAGGAACCCGAACCTCGAGCGCTCGTTGCTCGAAGATCGGCGTCTCACTCGTAACCCTCCCACCCGCATCGACGACCGCACTCACCCCCGTATTCGCAGCCCGTAGCATCGGCAGCCCGTGTTCCGCCGACCGCATGGCCGCAATCGCGAGAAATTGATGCGGTGCGCTGGTGCGTCCGTACCAAGCATCGTTCGTCAGGTTCAGAAGGATGCGCGCACCGTCCCGCACCGCCGCGCGAACCAAGCTCGGATAGATGACTTCATAACAAATGAAGGCCGCCAGAGCATGATCCGTCCCGAATTCGGGCAGGTTCCGCAGCACGCGCGGGCCCGATCCCCGGGTGATATCGCCCGCTGTCAGACCCGTAGCGATGCCGCTGAGGAAGCCCAATACCCAACGTAGTGGGACGTACTCGCCAAAAGGCACCAGATGCGACTTGTCGTAGCGGTCGACGAAGCCCTCATCGGGCTTCACCACGAACACGCTATTGAAAAGCCGGTATCCAGGGTCCAGCGGAACGCGCTCGAGCCCGATCCCGCCCACCACCAGCGTCGCCCCCGTGTCCCGGGCCAGGCTGCGCACAGCCTCGGCGTACTCGGGCTCCGTCTCCAGGATTACGGGTACCGAGCTCTCCGGCCAGACGATCAGGTCCAGCTCACCCGCCGCGGCGGCCAGCCGTGAGAGTGCAAGGTGTCGCTCGAAGGCCTGTCGGGCGAGTGCCGCATCCCACTTCTCGTGCTGTGGGATGCTGGCTTGAACGAGCGCCGCCCGCGTCCCGACCTCCACTCCGCTCGCCCCCGTATGAGCCACGCGCAGTCCGAAGCCCAAGGCATGCGCCACGGCTACGAGCGCGAGCGCAAGCACGAAGCGGTTGCGCGCACACAGGGATGCAACGCACGCGAGCAGAAACGAGAGCCCATAGACCCCCCCCAGCGCGGCCAGCTCCACCAGTGGGCCATCGCTGTGGACCGCGTAGCCGAGATACGCCCAGGGAAACCCACCGAAAAGGTCGAAGCCGCGCAGGTGTTCGCCGACGACCCACGCGGCGGGCAGCAGCAGCACGCCCGCGCGCCCCGCCCAGGGCGCCAGTGCCACGTAGAGTGCGGCGGCCAAGCCCGCGTGTAGGCCCAGCACGAGGCCGAGCAGGAGAGGGGCGCCGACGCCCGCCCAGACCGGCGCATGCCCGTGTACGCGCACAACGACGAAGAGCCAGAACAGGATCGCGGCGTACGCCAGGGTCGCGGCCAGCGTGGTCCACTTGAAAGCCGCGCGCGGACGCATGCCCTCGAGCATCCACAGCAGCGGAACCAGCGCGAGCCAGCCCGCCACGATGCCCAGATCGAAGCGCAGATCACCCGCGCGGAACGGAAAGGCGAGCACGAGGAGCACTGCGAAGAGCGCCCCCCATACCGCCCTCATGTACGGGTAGCGGTCCAGGTCTAGCGGGCCCGTACCAATTCCCATCGCAGATGGTCCTCGAGCGCCCGCATGGCGCGTGCTTGCGCCGGAGTCGCATGATCCATCCCTGCCAGATGCAGGATGCCGTGGATCAGCAGGTCCCGAAGCTCGGTGCCCAGGGCAACCCCACGGGCACGAGCCTGCCGGGCTGCGCTATCGAGTGAGACCACAACGTCGCCAAGACAGGGTCCCCGGAAGGCGGCATCGGCGCCATCCAGCAGAGGGAAGGCCAGCACGTCGGTCGCCCGGCGCGGGCGCCCGAAGCGGCCGGCTAGCTCGGCGACACGATCATCCGTAGTGAGGGTGATCGAGAGCTCCTCATCGAGGAAGCCCAAGACGCTTAAGATCAGCTTCGCGCTCCGCCGAAGCGCGTTCCGATCGATCTTTCGGCCCGGGTTCGATGCGTTCAACCACACCTTCATTTACGCCCTCGTCGAGCTTCTTGCCCTCTGGACCGGTCGCCTCCGGATAGTCGATCCGCTCGTGCCGGATGGCGCAAAGTGTATCGATGAAGCTCCTCGCAATCGTATGCAGATCACGCAGGGTCAGGCTGCACTCATCGAGCTGGCCATCCCGAAAGTAATTGTTGATGATGCGCTGCACAAGCTGCTGGACACGGGAGCGCGCCGGGTCTGCCAACGTGCGCGACGCCGCCTCCACCGAATCGGCCAGCATGAGGATCCCGGCCTCGCGGGTCTGAGGCTTCGGCCCAGGATAGCGGTAGTCGTATTCAGCCACGACCTCTCCCTTCTCCGGGTCGGCCATCTCCTTGGCCTTCTCGAAGAAGAAACGGATGATACTCGTGCCATGGTGCTCGGCAATTCCGCGCATGATCGGGCGCGCCAGCTTGTACTTGTCCCCGTACTCGAGCCCGTCCTTCACGTGCGACTGGATAATGCGCGCCGACATCGAAGGCGATAGCTTCTCGTGGCGGTTCTCGCCACGGTGAACGGTGGCGTTCTCGATGAAGAAGTGCGGCCGTCGCATTTTGCCGATATCGTGGTAGTAGCCCGCGACCTTGGCCAGCAGCGCGTTCGCGCCGATCCCCTCCGCCGCCTTCTCGGCCAGATGGCCCACCATCATGCTGTGGTGGTAGGTGCCCGGCGCCCGAAACTCGAGCTCACGCAACAGGACCTGCTCCCGATTCGCGAGCTCGAGGAGCTTTACGTCGGTGGTGTAGGAGAAGAGACTCTCCACCAACGGTGCGAGGCCCAAGACGAGCACGCCCGCGATGGGGCCGGAGATGAAGCCGAGGCCCATCGAGAGCAGGATCGTGCCCGGGTTCAGCTGGCCCCCCAGGAGCGCCAGCACACCGATCACGAGCACATTGACGACGCCGACACGCACACCGGCAATTAGCAGAGTGCCGCGCTGGGTGACGCGCGCGGCGCTGCGCGCCGCCGTCAAAGACCCCGCGAGCACATAGAACGCGAAGGTGAGCTCACCGCGGATTTGGAGACCGGCCATCAGGGAGACCAGAATGGCGAAGAGCAGCGCCGTCTCCGCGCTATGGACCAGGCGCACCAGCATAGTGGCTGCGGCGACGGGAATCACGAAGTAAAGCACCGAGGGGTCTGGGCCAACCCAGTGCGTCACCGCGGGACTCTGCGCCACGGCATCGCAGAGGAAGAGCGCGACGCTCGTTCCCACGGCCGTGGTTGTCAACATGCTCAGCAGGAAGACGGCGTCGCGCGACTCCGTCGGAAAGCGTTGGATGCCCGAGGCGCCGAAGCGCCAGACCAAAAAAAGCAGGATGAAAAGCAGCCCGCCGGTGCCCAGGAAACGCTCTGCCCGGCTGGTACTGCGGACCTGCTCGCGAATCCCCTCGAGGATCAGCACGTGCCGCTCCGTCACGGGGTCACCGTCACGCACCACGATCTCGCCCTTGCGCAGCGAGATCATCACCTCCTTGACGCCCTCCTCTGCGGCCTGGCGCCGTTCGTCTGAGGCGCGCAGGTTGAAGCTCAGGTTGGGACGAACCAGAAGCGCGGCGAGCGCCAGCAGCGTACGTCGCTCTTCCCTCGGTCGACCTGCGAAGACTTTCAACGCCTCCTCTCGCAGCAGCTCCCGGGCCGCGCTCAGCGTCAGCACCTCGCTCTTCTCGGCCAGAACCCGCTCCATGCCCGATCCCAGCTCGCGCACGACGATGGCGCGCTTCTCAGCCTGGCGCTGGAACTCGGAGGCATCGTCCACCACCATGCGTGCAGCGATCGAGGAGATCAGAGTCAGCAGCAGCGCTTCCTGCTCGGGATCGAATTTCGACTTGACCAGACGCTCGATCGCGCTGTCCGGGACCTCGGTCTCCTCGCCCAGTGCTTCGCGGAAGATACGCGCCGGCTCGGGCTTATCGCCCACCTCCTTCGGCTCTTCCAGCAGAGCCGCGCGGGCTTCGCGGAAGGCAGCCACCATGCGCTCCTGCAGCTCGGTCCAACGCCGCTCGTCGAAGTCGTACACCAGCACCGCCTGCTCGGCCGCATCGCGCCGGTGCTCCTCGGTTGCCGCTTCATCGACAATGTGGATATCGGACGGAGCCTTGTAGCTACGGTCAGCGATCTCTCCGGACCGCGGGATGAGCCCACCCGCACCGGTCGGCAGAAAATCCATCGTGAGGACTCCGGCCAGCACCAGGCTGGTGATGACCGCAGCTAGCAGCACGTGACGGTGACGGTGCCGCCGCTCTGGCTCCGCTTCGGGAGCTCGTGGCTTGCTGCTCGCCCGTAAGGTCTTCGTCTCTTGCTTCGCCACCGGTCTCGGCCCCTACTTCTCGTTCTGGTGCCGCTCGTAAGCCCGAATGACGTCCTGCACGAGCGGGTGCCGGACTACGTCCTTCTCAGTGAAGTGCACAAACCGGATGAGCGGTATTCCGGTAAGCACTTGCTCCGCCTGGATCAGCCCCGAAATCGTCCCGCGTGGTAGATCGATCTGGGTGACGTCCCCATTAACGACCGCCTTCGAATCGAAGCCCAGGCGCGTCAGGAACATCCGCATTTGCTCGGACGTGGTGTTCTGCGCCTCATCAAGAATGATGAAGGCGTCGTTGAAGGTTCGACCCCGCATGAACGCGAGCGGCGCCACCTCAATCACCCCTCGCTCGATGCGACGCGAAATGTCCGAGGGGTCGAGCATGTCGTGCAGCGCGTCGTAGAGAGGGCGCAGATAGGGGTCCACCTTCTCGTAGATCGTGCCGGGCAGATAGCCGAGCTTCTCGCCGGCTTCGACGGCGGGGCGGGTCAGGATGATGCGGCTCACTTCGCGCCGGAGCAGGGCCGAGACCGCCATGGCCATCGCGAGATAGGTCTTCCCGGTCCCCGCGGGCCCAATGCCCAGGACCAGATCCGAGGAGCGGATCGTCTGAATGTAGAGGCGCTGGTTCGCTGAGCGCGGGATGATGCGCTTGCGGCGCCCGACCTCCACCACGTCCCCTTCCAGCAGGGCCTGCACCGCGGGGCTGGCACCCTCATGCGCCATACGAGCGACCTGGTGGACCTCGGCCTCATGGATCGTGAGCCCGGCGGCCGCCATGTGGTAGAGCTCGCCCAGTACGCGCTCGGCGAGCTTGCGCTCGAGATCGGGTCCGCGCACAGAGACACGATTTCCGCGGGCCTGGATCTTCACGCCGACCTCCTCCTCCAGGGCCCGGAGGTTCCGGTCATTCTCCCCGTAGAGGATCTGCGCGATCGCGTTGTCCTCGAGTATCAACGGACTGCTGTCTGCCAAGAACACCTCATCGCCAGGAGCCCGCCGCCCGCGCCCAGCCTACGGGAGCAACGGGCAGCAGGACGCGCCCGCGCGGATGGCACGCGCTAGGGCACACCTCGGAGTCCCTCCTTCCCTTCGAGGGAAGGCCTTCGGTACAGGACATACCCCTCCGCAGAACGAGCATAAATGTACCGGTCCACAGGAAGCGGCGCCAAGCTCGTGTCGTGGACGGCCCGGAGCCCCTCCAGGCTGCTGGGATACCCACCCTGAGCCCAGCGGTGGGCCTCCAGGGCGGCGCGCAGACGCTCGGTGGTGGCCGCCGTCCTCACCTCGCTGACGGCGTTCTCGGGCATGGGGTAGTCCCCCACGGAGCGCGGTCCGGGCAGCCGGAGCAGGAGTGAGGCCCAGAGCCCACAGATCACCAGCACCAGGAAGGCGAGGACCGGTCGGTTTCTGGAAGCCCGCACGGCGGCCGGAGTCGTGGTAGACACCCGCGCAGAGCGGGAGACGAGCTTCTCCCGCAGCAACCCCACCACCGCCCGACCGCCCTGGAAGGTCCCCATCCGCGAGAGGTCGATCACACGGCGAATCGAGAGCCGGCCATCCACCAGCGTGAACACACGCTCAAGCTCCTGCGGCCGCACGCCCGTGGACGTCTCCACCTTGGCCCGACGCGTCCGGAACTCCTCGATGTCCACGGCAGGCTTGAGCACGACGCTCAGATCGCGGAGCTCGTCCCTGATCTGCGCCCACTCGTCGCGCATGCGCAGCGCGTCGAGCAGAACCATTTCGGCGCCGACCGGCGCGTCGATGTCGTCCATGTCGATGCGGCAGGGGCGAAACGAAAAGCGCCCCTCGTCCCACAGGAAGAGCTCGAAAATCGCCTCGTCGGTGAGCAGACGCTTGGCCGCGCCGATCGCGTCGCGCTCGACCAGGTCCAGCGCCAAGAGCACGCTCGGCAGCGGCTCGCGCATCTTCACCTGCGTCTTCCAGGCCTGCGCGAGCCCGACATCGGAGAGCGTCCCCGTGCGGATCATGAGCGCCCCCAGCGCTTCGTCGGGTCGAGACTCTGCCGGCAGCGCTCGCAGCACGCCGCCCTCAACGAAGTGAACCTCCAGACTGCGACTTCGGGCCTCGACCGACAGGATGCCCGTCTTGCGCTGCTGAGCGATCAGCTGAAAAATGTCGGCTACGCCGAAATCGGCGAGGACTCCCTGCAGACTCATGCCGGCTTGCGCTCCGCGGCACGGTCGCGCGCCCACTCCAACACGCCTCTGGTGTAGAGCGGAGCGATCAGCATCAGCGCGGCAATCACCAGCACAGTCACGCCGAGCCCGCCAACCTCGAAGGGGGCGGGGATCGCAAACGCGACTGTGATGGGCAGGGCGTCGGACAGAAACAGCAGTGCGACTCCAGTCGCGGCCACAAAGGCACGGAACGCTCCTCGCTTTACGCGCCCGTCGTGGATGCGGAAGATCCCCGGAAGCAGCAAGCTGACGGCTGCGAGCAGCCTCGCAAGCCGTCGCTGGCGCGCCAGCTCTCGCTCGAGCCCTGCCTGCTCCGCATCGCTGAGGCGGCCAGTGGCCGCAAGTTGCGCACAGCGTCCACAGCTGGGCCGGTTGGATCCCATGGACCAACAGTGCAGGCAGATGGGCCGCGAACAGTGTGTACAGCGTCGAACATGACCGCCGCCGAAGAGGAAGCCCAGAAGGCCCACGCTGGGTACGGCAAGCCAGGCCCACCCCGGCACGCGCGCCCCCAGCAGCCAGCGGCGAGACTCGATCGCCACCTCCTCCGCCGCCGCACTCTGACGCAGTCCGTGAGACAGATAGCTGCTCCAGGGGAGCGGCGAGCGGATGAGGTAGCGGTGGACACTCGACGAGTCGTCGAGGGTGCGCTCCTGAATCAGGTCGGCATCCAGCTGGCGGGCGAGCTTGAAATAGCTCGCCTGGCTCATGAGGTTGAGTCCCCGGCCGTGGGCCTGGGAGAGGTTGTAGAGGATTCCCGCCACCTCGTCGGCCGAGCGTGCCTTCTCGAAGGCGGTGATCGCGGGCTCCACCCTCCCGCGGGCGAGGTGAATGATTCCCCGCAGGTTCGCAGCCCGAGCCGTCAGGCTGGCCGACATGTCTGGCGGGGCATCCTGCAGCAGCCGGTCCGCACGCGTGAACCCACCCTCCCGCAGCCACGCAGTCGCCAGGGCCAGGCGCAGGAACGGGTCCTCCGGCTGGGCCGCGAACTCCTGCTCCAGCCGTTGCCGGTCATCCGGCAGCGGCTGCGAACCCCGGTCGATGCGCCAGGCAGCCAGGAGCCCGCGCTCGTGACCGGTCAGGGTGACCAGCCGCGACCACTGGCCCATCAACGGTCCCGCCAGCAGACCGAGCACAACCAGGGATGCCGTCACCCCCGAGCTGCCTGCCTTGAAACGCATGGACGCGGTCGCGAGCGCCCCTGCGGCCGCGAGCACCAGCACGGGCCCAAGCCCCAGTCTCGCCAGTAGCGCGAGCAGAGAGAGCGCCAGCAGAACCCCGGGCCAGACCGGAGGCTCCTGCGAGTGGACCAGGTGACCCAAGCGGTGGGCGTGCAGCGGCAGTGCGCGGGCGGCGGCGACCAGCACGATGGCGGCGGCCGCCACCCCAGCACCCACGCCGGCGGCCGCAGCCAGCAGCGTGATCAGCCAGAGCAACGCCGGCAAGCTCGCGGGGAATGCAAGCAACGCTCGAACGAACTCCGTCGGGCTGTGGAGCGCCCAGGCAGCCTCGAAACGCACCGAAGGTGTGTTCGGCGCGAGCGCGAGGGCGCGCGCGATCAGCTCCGGCGACCCTCCCTCTTGCTGGGCCTTTTCCAGCAGCGCCCAGGCGAGGACTGGGAACTCGTCGTAGCCGCGCGCTTTCAGCTCAGCGTGAGCACGCTCTACCCGCTGCGTGGTGTCGAGCCGAGCGATTTGCTCGGGACGTGGACCCGGCCCGACCGGAATGACCAGTGGAGAGGCGTGACCACCCCGGGCGGCCACGGGGCTGGAGAGCCCAATCAACAGCAGAATGCTGAGTCCGAAGCGGATAACCCAACTCATGCGCGCGCCCGGTTAAGCCCCTCGTCTCCGACGCGGAAGAGGGATCACTTTTTACTTGTCGGACGCGCCCCCGAGGCACTGAAGCTGCGCCCTGCCGAGTGTCAGGAGCGTCGGCGTAGGAGCGACAGGAGCGCGTTCGCATCGGGGCTGCGCAGCATGTGAAGCGCGGCCAGATATGCGCCGGCGCCTACGGCGACGTGCAACGCGAGCAGCGCCAGACCCGCAGCCGACGCCTCGCCTGGAACCGCGGCCACCTGCCCGAGGCCCCAGAGCACGCCCGCCAATACGACAGCCGCGGCCGCCAGGGGCAGCCAGCGTCTGAACTCTCCAGTGCCCAGCTGCCGGCCGTAGAGCCGGCGTGAGGCCGCAACCAGGTAGAGCGCGTTGGCCAGGGCCGCGATCGAGGTCGCAAGCGCCAGTCCCGCGATGCCCATGTCCGCTAGGACCCAGTCCCGCTGCAGCGCGACGAAGGCGTCCGGCAGCGGCCCCTGCGGCAGCGGCCCGATCAGGGCGAGCGAGGCGAGAATGTTCACCCCCAGGCTCACGATAGCCGCGCGGGCGGGCGTGCGCGTGTTCTCATGCGACATACACAAATTAACGTAGATGCGCGAGATCGTGATGGGTACGAGGCCCAGCGCGTAGTAGAGCAAGGCCCCGGCGCAGCCCGCGATCGCGGCCTCGCCGAACGTATCGCGGTTCCAGGCAAAGAGCGTGGCGAAGATGGGCTCACGCAGAAGCACAAGGCCCACGGTCGACGGCACGGCCAGGGCCAGCGCCATCCCCAGCGCGCCGGAGAAGGTCCTCCGCAGGCCCGCGTAATCCTCCGACTTCACCAGACGCGAGAAGGTCGGCAGGCTGGCCGTCCCGATCGCCATCACGAAGACGCCCAGTGGAAACTCGATTAAGCGTCCAGCGTAGTAGAGGTAGGAGACCGCCCCGTCCCCCTCGAACGAGGAGAGGAAGCGCGAGACCAGGATGTTAAGCTGGAAGACAGAGGCTCCGAGCACGGCCGGAGCCATTACGGCTCCCAGCCGGCGGATGGCCGGGTGCGCGGGGGCGAGCACGGGCCGGGGAGACAGGCCGTGCGCACGCAGTACCGGAACCTGGAGCGCGCACTGGAGCAGGCCCGCGAGCAGCACCGCAACGCCCAGGATCAGGATCGGCGGGTCGAAGACGGTGCCCGCGGCCAGGGCGGCAGCGATCAGACACAGGTTGAGCAGCACCGGCGCCACCGCTGGAGCCAGGAAATGGCCGAGGGCGTTGAGCGCACCCATCGCTACCGCCACCAGGGTCAGGAACAGAATGTACGGGAAGCAGAGCCGCAGCAGTGTGACGCAGAGCTCGAACTTGCCCGGCTCGAGCGCGAAGCCTGGTGCGAACAGCTTCACCAGCGGACCCGCGAAGAAGAAGCCCCCGACGCTGATAACCAGGCCAACGCACGCGCCGAGTGTCCAGGTGGCGTTGAACACCTGTCGCGCCTCCTCTCGCGAGCGACGCAGCCAGCCCGTGAAGATCGGCACGAACGAGACGGTCAGAGAGCCTTCGCCCACCAGCCGCCGGAACAAGTTCGGAATCATGAAGGCAATGAAGAAGGTGTCCGTGGCTGCAACGGAAAAAGAGTTGGCCAGGGTGACATCGCGCGCCAGGCCGAGCACGCGGCTGGCGAGGGTGGCCCCGCCCACCACCCGGGCCGAGCCGGCGACCCCAGGAAGGCCCTCCGTTGACAGCGGGCCGTTGTCGGGGTATTTACCGGCGTCCTCGGAGGATTCCATGGCCCATCACGCCTCTGCCAAGAAGCGCCATCGCCAGTCGTTGGTGCGACGAGACCGCAATCGCCATTTGCGCTCCGGCGTGCGTAACGCGGTGCGCAGGGTGCGACGCGCGGCAGCGCAGGGGGATCCCGCGCTGGAGACACACTTTCGGGGCGCAGAGCGCTTGCTGCGCCAGGCCTGTTCCAAGGGCATCATGCACCACAAGACCGTCTCCCGCACCGTCTCGCGCCTCCACAAGCTCTTAGACAGCTCCAAGTAGTCCGTTTCACGAGCAAACGGCCAGCACTAGCCGCTCGATCGCGATCCGAGGGCTCACCGAGATACCGCCTTTGAGGGCTTCGTCCGTGCGGCGGATGGCTGCGAAACAGCTGCGCAGGCGACGCTCATCGAAGCGGCGCGCCTGCTCGACCAGCTTCTGCGCGGCGTAGGGGTGGAGGGAGAGTTGGCGCTGCACCTCCCCCGCCTCCAGGGGGCGACACTCGCGCGCGCGCATGAGACGCCGAAAGTGATGGGCCAGTGCCCCCAGCATCGCGAGCGCGGGCTCACCCTGGTCCAGTAACTGACCCAGTGTGCGTAGCGACGCATCCAGCTGACGCTGCCCGATGGCGTCGGTGAGCTCGTAGAGAGCTCGCGGGCGCAGCTGCCCGGTCACTTCGGCCACGTCGTCGGGGCTCACTTCGGCCCTTTCCCCGACGTAGAGACAGACTTTGTCGAGCTCGCTGGCCAGGCTATCGAGATCGCCGCCTACGAGCTCCAGCAACGCTGCCGCCATCCCGCCAGAGGGACGCTTGCCGTGCGCCCGCAGGCGGGCTTCGATCCAGGCGCGCTGCTCCGAGGGACCTCGCGGACCCGCGCAGGCGATCAGCTCACCCCGTTTCACGACCTGCTTGACCCACTGCAGGCGTCGATCGACCTTCTCTGCCTCGAGCAGCAAACACGTCGTGGGTACGGGATCCTCGAGATACTCCAACAGCTCGACCTCGATAAAGCGCTTGGCACGTCGGTCGGAGATCCCCCGTACGATCACCAATCGGCGCTTCGCAAGCACCGGGAAAGTGCGCGCCGCCGCTAGGATCCGTGCGGGGTCTGCTCCCCGGCTCGCGAGGTCGAAGCGATCTTCGTTGAACTCAGGGGTGGCGTCGCCCAGCACCCGTGTGCGGATCTCGGCCAGGGCCGCGTCCCGCAGGGTTCCCTCCGTGCCCACGATCAGCACGACGGGTGCAACCGCGTCTCTGGTGTCAGAATTTTTGGAAGAGCTCATCGTGGATCCTTCCCGCGATCTCCGACGTGAGTCGGCGCAGGGCCTGTTCCTTGTTGCTCTGGTAAACCTGCACATCGGGGCTCGACTGAAAACGCTCCCGCACCTCGAGCCTGGTGTGGCGCCACACCTCCTGCCCGGTGGAAGCGTTCTGAACGGAGACATCGAGCGTCACCAGCAGTCTGTCCTCGATCGTAAGCGCAACCGAGCTGAATGCGGCGGGGATCACCTCTACATCGTGCACGACACCACTCAGGACCAGATCGGCGGCGGCGCCCCCGCCGTAGACGGGGGTGAGTATTCCACGCCGAGCAAACTCCTCCACCAACGCGTCCCCGAGCATGCGCCCGAAGCCCGGCTCCGAGCTGTTGTTCTGGAGCGGGTCGATCTCGATGCGGCTCACGTCGGGACCAAACACACCCCTCGAATCGACGTAGCGGTAGCCACAGCCGAGCCCGAGCAGGACGACGAGAACAGCTCCCTGGCGAATCAGCGGATTCGTGATCACACTAAAAATACTGTAGCTGTACCATCATCTGGCGCTCGAGCCGAGGGATGGCGCTACGCAGGGCGAAGATCACCACGTGGTCTCCGGCCTCGATCACATCGTCCCCGGAGGGGATGATCACGTCATCTCCTCGCACGATCGCCCCCACGACAGCTTCCTTGAAGTTGGCCTCACGCAGTGGCTTACCAACAAGCTCCGAGGTCTCGAGCGCGACGATCTCCAGAGCCTCGGCGGCCTCCGCCCCCACCGTGGTCACGGACACGACCTTGCCCTTGCGTATGAAGTGCAGAATGGCCGAAACCGCTGCCCGGTTCGGGCTCACGACCGCATCGATTCCGATCGCCGAGACCAGCGGGACATAAGAGGACTTGTTGACGAGCGCCATGACCTTGCCGGCTCCTGAACGCTTGGCGAAGAGCGCGGAGAGGATATTGTCCTCGTCGTCGGGTGTCAGGGCGAGAAACGCATCGGCGCTCTCGATGTTCTCTTCGCGCAGCAGCGAGGGGTCGGTCCCCTGGCCCTGGAGCACGACGCTGCGCTTGAGGTGCTCGACCAGGAACTTGCAGCGCTCCCCGTCCGGCTCGATGATCTTAGCCGTCACGTCTTCATCGGCTTCGAGCAGCTGCGCCAAGTGGTAGCTCGTGCCTCCGCCCCCGCTGATCACAACCCGTCGCACGGGGGCGCTGTTCTTGCCTAGAAGCTCCGCGAGCGAAGCCAGCGCATCGGGGCGACCCGCGGCGTAGATGCGGTCGCCCAGGAGGATCTGCGTGCTCCCGTCCGGGATGAGGAGCTTCTCGTTCCGCGAGACAGCAACGATGTTGGATTCGATGCCGAGCCTTGTCTTGAGCTCGGACAGCACGACTCCCGCGGCCTCACACGGCTGGTCCACTGAGAAAGCAACCACCTGTACGCGGCCCTCGGCGAACTCGAAGACAGCGCCCGCCCCCGGTGCTTTGAGCGTCTTGAAGATGGCGTTGGCGGCCTCTTCCTCCGGATTGATGTTCAGGTCGAGCGGATCATCTCCGAAGATGCCGGGCAGCGCTGCTGCCAGATCGGGGTCGCGTACACGCGCGATCTTCGTCGGAATCACGCTCTCCCGAGAAGCCACCAGGCACGCGATCAGGTTCACCGCGTCGGAGTCGGTGACCGCGATCAGCATCTCGGCGTCGTCGAGACCCGCCTCACGCAGCACTCTTGGGCTCGCGCCGTTTCCGTGGACCACCTGCACGTCGGCCACTGCGCCCAGCTGCCGCAGTCTTTCCTCGCTAGACTCCACGAGCACGACATCTTTGTTCTCCGCCGCTAAGCGTTCGCAAAGGGTCGAGCCAATATCGCCGCCCCCGATCACCAGGATGCTCACGGCGGCGGATTATAGGCTACAAAGATTGGCGCCGCTTTTCAGCGCGCGCCTGCAGCTCTTCGGAGAGGAAGTCACGCTTGGAACGAACTTTCTCGGGCACTCGTTGATGGAAGAGCGCCTTTGCTTCGGTGAGCTCATTCTCAAACGCCTCGAGCACGTTTCCTTCCTTAACCGCTCGCTGGAACTTAGTATCGTCGTAAAGGATGATGTCGGAGACGATGATTCGGGTCAGTCGTTCGGCGCCCGCCAGCTCGCTGTCGACCGGCGCTGCTGCTGGCGGGCGCGCGGGCTGCGCCGGCGGGGGGGCCGGGGTCGGCGTGGCCGCCGGCAGCGGCGTGGCCGCGGGCGTCGGCTTGGGAGCGGGCGCTGCGGGGCGTTGGCCAACCCCGAGGCGCTCGAGCAGATCTCCCAGGCCGTTCGGCAGATCCCCCGGCTCAAGCGTGTAATCAGCATCGAACTCGGGCGCGCCCGCGGGCTCGTCAATCGGCGCAACTCGGATCACGCGCACCGACTTGAGCTCGGCGGTCCGACGGATGATCTCTGTGACGACGGGCGCCGCCATCGCGGGCAGGTGTCCACCCAGAACCACGAGCCCCGGTCGCTTGCGATGCACCCGGAGCAGGGCCTCGGCGCCGTCGGCCACGACGTCGGCCGGGATCTGCCAGCGGGAGAGAAACTCCACGATGCGCTCGGCGGCCTGGCCGTCCGCCTCCGCCACAAGCGCTCGCGAGAGCGGGAGGGACGCAGCGGCCGGCGGCTTGGCTGAAGCCACGTCATCCATCTGAGCAGGCTCGACGCGGAAGACGTTCCCGCACTTGGTACAGCGCAGACGCGCGCCCTGGGGTCCGACCTTCTCGGGCGCCACCCGATAGCGGCTCTCACACTGCGGGCAACGGGCGATCACGCGCCCCTCCAAACGTGATTCATGCGTAAATCCCTCGCACTATCGGCCGTTTTGCCTATCTGCTTTACGCCTTGGCTGCGGACTGACATGAGCTTCCGGCCATGGGACCTCCTGAGCACGCCTGTCAGCCGATCACGCCCCTGCCTGGGGTCTCACTCGCTCAGGCCTCGACCGCGTCGCGCTCGCAGCCCGAGCTCACCCAGCCCACCTCGAGCGCCAGCCCACGTGCGTGCGCCTCGGGCAGCAGGGCCGCCATCGCCGCCTCCAAGCTCTCCTCGTGACCCGCCACAGCGGGGATGACGAGGCGAAAGGGGGACTTGCCCGGCTGGCTCGCCAGGCCCAGAACCAGACCGCGCAGCAGATCTGCCGCACTGTGCTCTAGCTCGATCCCCGAGGGCAGCGCCAGCAGCGCGCTGCGGCTGCGGAGCTCGCGCAGCCGGCCTGCGGCCTCGCCCATCATGCGCTGCACCCGCCCATCGCGCAGCCCCGCGCGCGGCCCCACGCCAAGCAACAGCACGCGCGTCGCGCGCAGCGGGGCACGGCCGGGAAACAGGATCGCCTCCCCGAACTTCCCCGTGACGCATCCCGAGAGCAGGTGGCGGGAGATCTCGCCACACAGCCTCCAATCGATCCAGCCGGCATCTCCGCGCAGCGGGCGCTCGTCCTCGGGCACCGGAAGCAGCAGCGTATCGCCCGGGGCATGCACCACCGGGCCCGCATACAGGGCAAGCTCGAAACGCATCACGGCCCTTGCCGCCCTCGCTCTGCGGCAATCACGTCCAGAACTCCGTTTACAAAGGCGGGGGAGCTGTCGCCGGAGAAGCGCCGAGCGATCTCCACCGCCTCGTCCATGATCACCTCGCCCGGCGTGTCTGGCTCGAAAAGCAGCTCGTAGGTCGCGATGCGTAAGATGTTGCGATCCACGGTGGCCAGGCGATACAGCTTCCAGTGGGTGCAGGCTCGCGCGATGCATTCATCGATGGGCTTCAGGTTGCAAGCCACCCCGGAGGCCAGCTCTGATGCGCGCTTCCGCGCACGCGCCGAGAGCGGAAACGCCTGCGAAAAAGCGCTGAATACCTCCTCCACCGCCACCGGATCGATGCGACGGGAAACGTCCGCCGCAAACAGCACCTGAAGCGCCGCCTCGCGTGCGCGCCGACGCGGGCCCGGCGCACCCACGACTACTTCCCCCTCCGCAGCGTCGCCAGCAGGCTGGCCATCTCGAGAGCCACCTCAGCGGCCTCTGCCCCCTTGTTCTTGCCCGGCTCCCCGGGGACGGCGGCGCGCTCCAGCGCTTGCTCCTCGGTGTCGGTCGTAAGCACGCCGAAGGCCACGGGCGATCCCGAGCGCAGACTCACCTGCTGCAGCCCATCGGTGACGCCCCGACACACATAGTCGAAGTGGGAGGTCTCACCGCGAATCACGGCACCCACCGCCACCAAGGCGTCATAACGGCCCGTCTCCGCGGCTGCCTGCGTCGCGAGCGGGAGTTCGAAAGCGCCCGGCACCCAGAGCACGTCCACATCCTCGCAGCCGAGTTCACGCAGGCGCGCAAGACAGCCGTCCAGCAGCCGGTGCGACACGAGGTGGTTGAAACGGCTAACCACCACGGCCACCCGCAGCCCCCGCCCTTGCGGCTTCGCCTCGATCGTTCCCATCGCTCCGACTCTACCACTCCCCGGTCAGCAGAAGATCCGCTCCCAGCTTGCGCACCTGGAAGCGCTGCGGCGTCAGCGCCTGCCGGAGACGCACGACGCCTAGAGAGGATAGGACCGGCCGCCCATCGCCGCCGATCAGCACGGGCGCCAGAATGAGGTATAGCCGGTCCACCAGTCCTGCCCGCAGCAGGGCGGCCGCCAGCTCGCCCCCGCCCTCGACGAGCACGTCGTTGAGCCCGAGCTTGCCGAGCTTGCGCCAGGCGGCGCGAAGATCCACGTGTCCGGCGCGACTCGCGACCGGCACCACGCGCGCGCCAGCGCGCTCCAGCCGACGCCCGCGTTGCGCAATGCTTCCGCGTGTGGCCAGGAGCCAGGCGCGGCCCGGATCCTTTGGGTCGAGCAGGCGCGCCTGCGCCGGAGTGCGCAGCTTGGAATCCACCACGATTCGGATGGGGCGGTGCAGCACACGCGCGCCCTTCCGGGCCGTGAGCTCGGGATCGTCGACGCGGGCGGTGCGGGAGCCAACCACGATAGCGTCCACGTTCCGACGCAGCCCGTGCACAAAGCTGCGTGCCGGCGCTCCCGTGATCCAACGCGACTCCCCGTTGGCGGTGGCGGTGCGACCGTCCAGGCTCGCGGCCAGCTTGAGCTGCGTGAAAGGGCGTCCCCGCTCGAGGCGCGAGAGATAGCCCCGGTTGAGCTCACGACACGCCTGCTTCTCCACGCCCAGCGTCACCTCGATCCCCGCGCGTCTGAGCCGGGCGACACTGCGGCCCGCGTTGCGCTCATCGGGATCCTTCATGCCGATCACCACGCGCGCCAAGCCCGCCCCCAGGACGGCGTCGAGGCATGGCGGCGTTCGGCCCCAGTGGGTACAGGGCTCCAGCGTCACGTAGAGGGTGGCGCCGCGCGCGGCGTTGCCCGCACGTTTCAGTGCGGCCGCCTCGGCGTGTGGCGCGCCCAGCCGCGCATGGTGGCCGGCCGCGATGCGCCGACCGCCGCGTACGATCACGGCGCCCACCATGGGATTGGGCGCGGTTCGTCCGCGCCCGCGCGCCGCAAGCCCGATGGCCGCTCGCATCCAGCGGACGTCCGCGCTCAGACGAAGGCTAGCCGGACTCACCCTCAAGCGCCTCGATCTCGTCCAGTGCAGCGCGGAACTCTTCGATCGTACGGAAGTTGAGATAGACCGAGGTGAAGCGTAGCCAGGCCACCGGGTCCAGCGCCCGTAGCTCCGCACGCACCTCCTCACCCAGTCGAGTGCTGTCAAACTCGCGCTCGCTCGAATCGAGAACCGCTCGCTCGACTCGCTGGACACATTCCTCGATCGCCTGCGTGCTCACGGGTCGCTTCTCGCACGCCTTCTGTATGCCGGAAATGACCTTGAGTCGATCGAACGGCTCACGGCGGCCATCGCGTTTGATCACCATCGGCAGCAGATCCTCGATGCGTTCGTAGGTCGTAAAACGGCGGGCGCATTCGGAGCATTCCCGACGCCGACGCTTGACGGGCGCGTCACGCTGGTTGCGCGCGTCGATCACCTTGGTATCGGGGTGATCACAGAACGGGCAGCGCATCGAAGCTCCTCACGCGAGCACGGGATACGGCAGCGGGAAGCGCAGGCAGAGCTCGCACACTTGCTCCCGAATGCGAGCCGCCAGCTCTTCGTCCTCCAGGTTCTCGAGGACATCGGCGAGCCAGCCGGCGATCTGGCGCATCTCCTCCTCGCGCATGCCGCGCGTAGTAATGGCGGGCGTGCCAACGCGTAGCCCGCTCGTGACCCACGGGGAGCGCCGCTCACCGGGTACCGTGCTCTTCGAGGTCGTGATCCCCGCACGGTCGAGTCGGCGCTGCGCCTTTAGCCCCGAGAGCTCCCGATCGCGGAAGTCGATCACGAAAAGATGGTTATCCGTCCCCCCCGAGACCAGACGGAAGCCGCGCTCCGCAACCGCTTCGGCCATGGCCCGCGCATTGCGTACGATCTGCTGGGCGTACTCCTTGAACTCCGGCCGCGAGGCCTCCTCGAGCGCAACGGCCTTGGCCGCGATCACGTGCTCAAGCGGTCCGCCCTGGCTGAACGGAAAGACCGCTCGGTCGATGGCCGGCGCATACTTGGCATCGCATAGGATCAAGCCCCCCCGCGGTCCACGCAGGGTCTTGTGCGTGGTGGTGGTCACGATCTGAGCGTGCCCCACCGGGGTGGGGTGGACGCCGGCCACCACCAGTCCTGCGATATGCGCGATGTCCGCGAAAAGAATCGCGTCGACCTCTCGTGCGATCTCACCAAAGCTGCGGAAGTCGATCGTGCGCGGATACGCGGTGTAACCGCACTGGATTAGCTTGGGGCGGTGCGCTCGCGCCAGCTCGCGCACCTGGTCGAAATCGATTCGCTGGTCCTGCTCCCCCACGCCGTAGCGCACGAACTTGAAGAACTGTCCCGAGAAATTGACCTCGCTCCCGTGTGTGAGGTGCCCTCCGTGGCTGAGTTCCATGCCCAGAATCGTGTCACCGGGCTCGAGTACGGCGAAGTACGCGGCCATGTTGGCGCTCGAGCCAGAATGCGGCTGAACGTTGGCATGATCCGCTCCGAAGAGGCGCTCGGCGCGCTCGATCGCGAGCGACTCCACCACATCGATATACTCGCACCCGCCGTAGTAGCGCCTGCCCGGATAGCCCTCGGCATACTTGTTCGTGAGCGGCGTGCCCATGGCTTCGAGCACGGCGCAGGAGGCGAAGTTCTCGCTGGCGATCAGCTCCAGGCTGGTCTGCTGCCGCTCGATCTCGCTGGCGATGGCTCGCGCCATCTCTGGATCGACACTTCCTAGACTCACGGCGCCTCCTGTTCCGCATCGTAGCGGGCGATCGCCAGGACGGCATTGGTGCCCCCAAAACCGAAGGAGTTGGAGAGCGCCACCTTCACGTCCGCCTTTCGGGCCTCGTTCGGCACGTAATCCAGGTCACACTCGGGGTCGGGCTCCTCATAGTTGATGGTGGGCGGCACCTGGCCCTCGCGCACACATAGGGCCGTAAAAATCGCCTCCAGGCCCCCGGCCGCGCCCAGGGCATGGCCCGTCATCGACTTGGTAGACGATACCATGAGCCGCTCGGCGTGCTCGGCGAAGACCCGGCGAATGGCCCGGGTCTCGACGCTGTCGTTAAGCGGAGTGCTGGTGCCGTGGGCGTTGATGTAGTCGACCGACCCGGGCTCGAGCTGGGCATCCTGCAGCGCCCGGCGCATCGCGATCTGTGCCCCCATCCCATCCTCCGGAGGTGCCGTCATATGGTGAGCGTCGCCGGACATGCCGTAGCCAACCAACTCCGCATGGATCGGGGCCCCGCGTACGAGAGCATGCTCGAGGCTCTCCATTACCAGCACCCCCGCACCCTCCGCCACCACGAAGCCATCGCGCCCCGCATCGAAGGGCCGGCTGGCGCGCGACGGAGCGTCGTTGCGGGTGGAAAGCGCCCGCATCGCCGCGAAGCCCGCCAGTCCCAGGGGTGTGACACTCGCCTCCGCGCCCCCGGCCAGCATCACGTCCGCATCTCCCCGCTGGAGCAGGCGGTAGGCTTCGCCGATGGCGTGGCTTCCGGTCGCGCACGCAGTCACCACACAGCTGTTGGGCCCGCGTGCGCCGAAGCGCATGGAGACGTAGCCCGACGCCATATTGGCCGTCAGCTGGGGTACGAAGAAGGGCGATACGCGCCCGGATCCACGTGCCTGGAGCACCTTGCAGTTTTCCTCGAGCGCGTGCAGCCCGCCGATACCCGAGCCCACCAGCACCCCCACGCGCTCGGCGTCCTCCCGCGCCATGTCCAGACCTGCATCGTCGACCGCCTCCTGAGCAGCGGCCACGGCATAGCGGACGAAGGGGTCGAGGCGCCGCACCTCCTTGCGCTCGAGCACCGATCGGGGATCGAATCCCTTGAGCTGACCCGCAATCTGCACGCGCTCGTCCTCGACCGGGAAGCCCTCGACACGCGCGATGCCGGACGCGCCCTTGAGCAGCGCGCTCCAGGCCGAGGCGACATCGTTGCCCACGGAGCTAACGCTGCCCATGCCCGTGATTACGACCCGGCGCAGGCCGATCGTACGTGTTTCGAGGCGGGGTCCCACGCGCTGTGCTCAGTCCTTGCGCGTGCGCTCGTCTACGTAGCTGATCGCGTCCTGAACGGTCTGGATCTTCTCAGCGTCGTCGTCGGGAATCTCGAGGTCAAACGCCTCTTCGAGCGCCATCACGAGCTCCACGATATCGAGGGAGTCCGCTCCCAGGTCGTCGATGAAGGAGGCTTCGGGCACGACCTGGCCGGCCGGTACCCCCAGCTGCTCCACGATGATCTCCCGGATCCTGTCCTCGACTGCCATCCGCTCCTCCCTACCCCAGGCCTCCGCTCACCCGCAGGACCTGGCCAGTGATGTAGTCCGCATCGTCGGAGGCTAGAAAACGTACCGCGCGCGCGACATCCTCGATAGAGCCCAGGCGTCCCAGCGGGATTTGAGCCTGCAGGCCCTCCAGCCGCTGGGGCGAGAGCTCGCGGGTCATGTCGGTTTCAATCAAGCCGGGAGCCACGGCGTTCACGGTGATCCCACGGCTCCCGAGCTCCCGGGCCAGCGACCGCGTCAGGGCCTCCACGCCAGCCTTGGCGGCGCTGTAGTTGGTCTGACCCGCGTTGCCGCTGCCCGCCACCACCGAGGAGAGGTTGATGATCCGACCCGTGCGCGCCTTGAGCATGGGACGCGCACACGCGCGGCATACGTTCCAGGTTCCGCGCAGGTTCGTGGCCAGCACGGCGTCGAAATCCTCCGGCTTCATGCGCATGATCAGCTGATCGCGGGCAATGCCCGCGTTGTTGACCACGATGTCGAGCCGGCCGTGCTCCCGCAGGATCGAGGCGATCAGCTCCTCCACCGCAGCCAGGTCGGCCACATCGCAGCGCACGGCCCAGGCGCTGCCCCCGATCTCCTGGATCCGCTTCTGGGTCTGCTCCGCCGCCTCCAGATTCGAGCGATAGGCGAACACCACGCGCGCCCCGCAGCGCGCGAGCTCGATCGCGATCGCTCGCCCGATCCCGCGGGACCCCCCGGTCACCAGGGCCACCCGCTCCCCCAAGCTGCCCGCGTCCGCGCTCATGCCAGCGCTTCCTCGACGCGTGCGAGTGCGCCCTCCAAGTCGTCCGGCTTCTCGACGTTGGCACAGACGAGACCCGGTTCAGTTTTGCGTGCCAGGCTCGAGAGTACCCGCCCGGGGCCGACCTCGAGCTGAACCCGCACCCCGGATCGCACCAGCGTCTGCACACAGTCCAGCCAGCGTACCGGGGCGCAAACCTGCTGGCTCAGCAGCGCGCGCGCATCCTCGACCGAGGTATAGGCCTGCGACGTCACATTCGAGATCACCGGAACCCGCGCGTTCCGGAAGCAGGTTTCGGTCAGCGCGGGTGCGAGCTTCTCCTGCGCCGGCAGCATCAGCGAACAGTGGAAGGGAGCGGAGACCGGCAACGGGATGAGCTTGGCGGCCCCGGCCGCGTCGAGCGCGGCAACCGCGGCGGCAAGCGCCTCCCGCTCCCCGGCCACCACCGTCTGGAGGGGCGAGTTGAAGTTGGCGGGCGCTACCGCGCCCTCAATAGAGGCGCAGACCCGGGCCACCTCCTCGCCCGAAAGGCCCAGCACAGCGGTCATGCCACCCTCGCCCTCGGGTACGGCCTCCTGCATCAGGGCGCCGCGGCGACGCACCAGACAGGCTGCGTCCCCCAGCTCGAGCGCGCCCGCCGCCACCAACGCCGAGTACTCGCCCAGGCTGTGTCCGGCCAGGTAGGAGACGCTGCCGTTCAGACGGGGCTCGAGCACCCGGTAGATCGCGATCGAGGCCGCCAGGATCGCGGGCTGGGCGATCTCGGTGCGCTGCAGCACCTCCGCCGGTCCCTGCTCGATCCAGCGCGAGAGCGGAAGCCCGGTTGCCTCGTCCACCTCCTCGAGCACCTCGCGAGCCTCGCTGAAGTCGCGCGCGAACTCCATCGCCATCCCGACTTTGTGGGCGCCCTGCCCGGGAAAGACGACGGCCAGCATGCGCGGCTCCGAGACGCAGGTCCTCTCGACCTACGCCTCTTGCTCCTTCTCCACCTTGAAGATCTGGCGGCCGCGATAGTAACCGCACTCCGCGCACACGCGGTGCGACTCCCTGGGCGCGCCACATTGCGAACAGGGCGAGCGATTGGGTAGCGCCAACGCCTGGTGCGCGCGGCGCATCCTCGATCTCGACTTGGACATTTTTTTCTTCGGTACGGCCATCGCGTCGTCCTTCAGCTTTTTACGTTAGCGCCCTCTACGCTTGGATTCTTCGAGCAGGCGCCCCAGCTTCGCGAGCGGGCGCGAACCCTCCGAGACATCGCAGCTGCAGCCCGTGCGGTTCCGGTTTGTCCCGCATACGGGACAAAGACCGCGGCACCCCTGGACACAACGCGGCTGCATGGGCCACGCCAGCGCCAGAATATCCCGCAGGACCGGCTCGAAGTTCAGCTCGTCACCGTTGTATACGCCCAGACTAAGGTCCTCCGCGTCGAGCTCGATCCCGGGCTTGGGCGCATCGCTCTGGCTGCGCGAGGGCTCGAGCAGCAGCTCGATCGGCTCTCGGAACTCGTGTGTGTAAGACTCACCACAGCGCCCGCACCGGAGATCCACGGCTCCCAGCGCCTCTCCACGAAACAGCAGGCGCGCGCCCACCCGGTACCCACTCAGCTCCAGCGCGAAGGGCGCGCACAGGCCGACGTCGGACTCGCACAGCACCTCCCGGGCCTGCTCCCACCAGTCTGAATCGGACTCGAGGTGAAAGCGCCGGGGGCTTTCGTTGACGCTTTCCAGCTGGATCGAAAGAGTGCCCATGGGACCCTGTCAGGCCCGGCCGGCCCCGAAACTCACGCTTCCGGCACCGAAAAACCAAGGACCTGGACCTCAAAAAGGCTTATGGCGTGTGGACTTGAAGTCGGCTTGTCAATAGGCCGGGGGGCCTCGCTTGTCAACCGCGCAGCCTCCGGCCGCAGACACGCCCGAGGCAGAGAGAAAGGGCTTGGATTAGAGTCTCTGCGGATGTCGGTGGTAACCAGGTACGCCCCCAGCCCGACGGGGGCCCTCCACATCGGTGGAGCGCGCACGGCGCTATTCAACTGGGCCTTCGCCCGGCACGCCGGCGGTACCTTTGTGTTGCGGTTCGAGGACACGGACCGCGCGCGCTCGACCCGGGAGTCGGAAGAGGACGTGCTCGAGGCCCTGAGCTGGCTCGGACTTGACTACGATCCCGTCCCGGGCTTCGCAGAGATTCCGAGGCAGAGCGAGCGGCTCGACCGTTATCGCGAGACGGTGGAGACCTTGCTGCGCACGGGCGCGGCGTATCGCTGCACCTGCACGGTCGAGGAAGTCGAGGCCATGCGCGAGGCCGCACGCGCCGCGGGACGTAAGCCGAGCTACGATGGCACCTGCCGCGACAAGGGCATCGGTGCCGAAGTCGACCTACCGTTCTGTGTGCGCCTTAGAGTGATAGAGGGCGGACTCACTCGCTGGGAGGATCTGATCGCGGGCAACAGCGGTGAAGACGTCTCACAGGTCGACGACTTCGTCCTTGCCCGCACCGATGGCACACCCATCTATCACCTGGCCGTGGTCGTAGATGATCACGACATGGGCATCACCCACGTGATCCGCGGGCGTGAGCACATGACCAGCACGCCCCGCCAGCTGCTGCTGTATCAGGCCCTGGGCTTCGCGCCTCCCCAGTTCGCCCACGTTCCGCTGCTGGTCGAGCCGGGTGGGAAAAAGCTGTCGAAGCGTCACGCATCCGTGTCGGTTCAGAGCTACCGGGATCGAGGCTTCACGCCGGAGACCATGCTCAACTTCATCGCCCGGCTCGGCTGGGGCCATAGCGACCTCGAGATCTTCAGCAAAGAGGAGCTCGTCAAGCTCTTCTCGCTCACGGGCGTGGGCCGGAGTCCCTCCCAGGTCCACGACGACAAGCTGCTCTGGCTCAGCCAGCATTACATCAAGACGCTCCCGATGGGGACCCTGTTCTCGTACGCGCGCCCCTTCCTCGAGGCAGAGGCGGGTGGGCCCGTGCCTGCCGAGCCCGGGCTCGAGCGTCTACTCGATCTCCTGCGCGAGCGCAGCAAGTCGCTCGCGGAGATGGCAAGGCTGGCTCGTTTCTACCTGACCGACGCGATCGAGCTCGAGCCCAAAGCAGCCCGGAAGCACCTGACGCCCCGGATCGCCCAGCCGCTCCAGGAGCTACGCGATGCGCTGGCCGCGTTGCCCAAGTGGAGCGAAGAGGCTTTGAAACAGTCGTTTCATGTCGCGCTGGAACGCCATGCGGTAAAGCTCGCCGAGCTCGCGCAACCCGTGCGCGTGGCCATCGTAGGCGGTGCGGCCAGCCCCGGAATCTTCGAGACGCTCGAGCTCCTCGGCCGCGAGCGCAGTCTGAAACGTATCGACGCTGCGATCGAACGCATCGGGACGGACGCAGAGGATTGAACTAGGGCCGCGGAGTCCTATACTTCGGCGCCACTTCTGGCGGGTCGTCTAACGGTAGGACGACGGGTTCTGGCCCCGTTAGTCTAGGTTCGAATCCTAGCCCGCCAGCCACTCCCATCTCTTCCAATCGAAGAAACGTCCAGCCTACACGTCCAAGCGAACGTGCCTGCAAGAACTCGAAGATTTTCGAGTTGAAGAGGAGACCGCAGATGAAGACCCTACGCTCTCTGGCGATCGCGTCGTGCTTCCTTGCCCCGGCCGGGCTCATCCTGGCTCTGCCCTCGGCCGGTCGTGCGGATGCCGGCTTCCGCGTGAGCTACAGCACGGGTGCGCACGATGCGTACGTCGTTACCGTGGCGCTCGGCCACCTGGTCGGTGTTCACGTAGGCCATGCACAGCCTCGGTTTTCCAGACATCGCAAACCCTACGTGCGTCACGAGACGCGCTGGCACTACGCCGATCGTGTCCCTCGTTGGGATCACGTGCACGACGGGCACTGTGGACACCAAGTCCGCGTCAGCCAGCGAGCACATATCGATCACTACCGCTTCTACTGGCCTGGGCACGTCTTCAGCGTGCGTCCGGAGCACACCCAGCAGCACGTGGCGACAGAGCATCGCCGGCAGCATCGAAAGCAGGCTCGAATACACCGCTCCCGGCATTAACGGGAGTAGGAGGACGACCGGGTTGCAAGCCCTTTAGGGCGCGCAGTGAGGTCTGCGTAGCAGTGCGCGAAGCGACCGAGCGAAGTGCGGGGGCAGGCGGCTCTGTGCCGCCGATACCCCGTTAGTAGGCGGCCAGGGCGCCCGAGCACTCTCCCAGCGGACGCCTGAACGTGAACCTCGCGGGCGAGATGATGAGGTCCATCGCCACCTGGTCGATCTCGTCCCATACCGTGAAGACCGAGATGGGCGCGATTACGGCGAAGAGCCCGGCGCCAAGGACGATCGAGGCCATCGAGATGGGCCGCAGGATCATCACGTCGAGGACTTTGGGGTAGCTGCAGTTGTCGAGAGAGTCCTCGTAGCTGATCGCTCGAGCCTGCTGCGAGATCCCGAGGCCTACCACTAACGCCAGCACCGTCAGAACACGTCGCGCGACCTTGCGCATCGATCCCTCTCCTCTTGCCCGAGACTCCAGCTCGTCCCCCAGAGGATCGGCGCCGCACGGATGAACTTGACGGAACGCGCGCCGGGGCTAGATCTTGATGCGTTCACCTGCACGATAAACGGCCTGCACGGCGAGATCCGGGCCCAACAGCAGAAGGTCAGCGTCGTGACCCGGTTGGAGTCGCCCCTTGCGCCCGTCCGCGCCCACGATCTGCGCGGGCGTCGAGGTGGCCATACG
>SMWZ01000207.1 GCA_004356455.1 Deltaproteobacteria bacterium | reverse complement strand
CGAGGTGCCCAAGCGCGTGCCCCGTCTCGGCGTCCGCGGTGTTCTTGAACAGACCGGCGACCTCCGGATAGCCCTCGATGTCTGCCTGCTTGGCGAAGTAGACGTAGCGTCGATTGGCCTGTGATTCGCCGGCAAAGGCGGTTTTGAGATTCTCGTGGGTCTTGGTTCCCTTCAGGTCCGGCATGGCTCGGGGATCTCCTCTGGCTGGTTTAAGTTGGATTGGGATCGCTGCACGCTCGGCACAGCCCGTAGAAATCGATGCGAACCCGGCGCGGCGTCAGTCCGTGCCTGCGCTGCAGCCGCGTCAGCAGGCCCCTCGGAAGCGGGAGCTCGAGGTCCTCAATCTCGCCGCAGTGCTCGCACACGAAGTGGTGGTGGGGCGTGGGGTTGCCATCGTAACGCGCGACCCCCTCGCCGGATGGCACCGCTTCGATCTCGCCCTCAGACACGAGGACATCGAGGTTGCGATAGACCGTCCCCAGGGCAAGCCGGGGGAAATCCACACGCAGCGCAGCGTGAAGCGATGCCGCGGTGGGATGGCTATCGGTCGAGCGCAGGAGCTCGAGCAGGCGCTGTCGCTGCCAGCTGTGGTTGCGGCGGCTTGGTTCTTTCTCGGGGGGGGACGCCCTCATCGGGGGGTAGCTTAGGAAGTGGCCGCAGCGGCTGCAAGTATTCTTGCGAATCGTTCCTATTTTTCAGACGGCTCTCGTACGCCGGCCCGCTTGCCCGCGCCGCGCGGGTGGATTAGCGTCGAACTTGTGAGCCAGAGTCGCATCGAGAAGGACTCCATGGGCGAGGTCCGGGTGCCGGCGGACGCTTACTACGGGGCCCAGACCCAGCGCGCGCTCGAGAACTTTCCCGTAAGTGGCCTTCGCTTTTCCCGCCGCTTCATCGAGGCGCTCGGGCTGATCAAGGTCTGCGCGGCCGAGACGTTGCGTGATGGGGGCGAGCTCGAGGTCCGTATCGCCGATGCGGTGATCCAGGCGGCCGAGGAGGTCCGCGCGGGCCGGCACGACGCTCAGTTCGTGGTGGACATCTTCCAGACGGGCTCCGGCGCCTCGACCCACATGAACCTGAACGAGGTGCTGGCTAACCGGGCCAGCGAGATCCTCGGCGGAGCGCGTGGCTCGAAGCTCGTTCACCCCAACGATCACGTGAACCGGGGGCAGTCCTCGAACGACGTGATGCCCTCCGCACTCCACATCGCCGCCCGTCAGGCCTTGCTCGAGGACCTGTGTCCCGCGCTCGAGTCGCTGCAGCAGGCCCTGGCACACAAGGCCGAGGAGTTCGACGCGGTGGTCAAGCTCGGGCGTACCCATCTGCAGGACGCCACCCCGCTGCGACTGGGACAGGAGTTCGGCGGCTACGCGGCGCAGGTCGGGCGGGGTGTGGAGCGTGCGCGACGCGCGGCCGAGGGGCTGGCCGAGCTCGCTCTGGGAGGCACGGCCGTTGGCACTGGTCTCAACGCGCCCCCCGGGTTCGCCCAGCAAACCATTGCTCGCATCTCGGAGCGAACGGGCCAGGCTTACCGCGAGGCATCCGACCACTTCGAAGCCCAAGGCGCGCGGGACGCGGCGGTCGAGGCGAGTGGCGAGCTCAAGACCATCGCCTGCTCGCTGATGAAGATTGCCAACGACGTGCGCCTGCTAGCCAGCGGGCCGCGCTGCGGAATCGGCGAGCTTGAGCTTCCCGAGATCCAGCCCGGCTCCTCGATCATGCCCGGCAAGGTGAACCCCGTGATCTGCGAATCGGTAACGATGGTGGCCGCACAGGTGGTGGGGAACGACGCGGCCATCACGGTGGGTGGCCTCGGGGGGCAGCTCGAGCTCAATGTCTTCATTCCCGTCATCGTGCACAACCTGCTGCAGTCGATCGAGCTTCTGGCCAATGTCTCGCGAGTCTTCGTCGACCGCTGCATTGCGGGCATCCAGGCCAACGTGGAGCGGGCCCAGCAGCTCGTCGAGCAGAGCCTCGCCATGTGCACCGCGCTGGTTCCACTCATCGGCTATGACATGGCCGCCGCCATCGCTGGGGAGGCCCACGCCAGCGGTCGTACGGTGAGGGAGGTCGCGCTCGAGAAGGGTGTGCTCGACCCGCTTGAGCTCGAGCGCGCACTCGACCCTCGACGCCAGACCGGAGGGTAGTAGCCTGGATTTCTCACCAGGTTGCCGTGGCGAGGGCGCCAAGTGTGCGTCAGATCGGGCCGCGCGCAGGCCGAGGCACCGGAAACGTATTGGACCCTACCAAGGCACACGCGCAGCCATGTGCCGCGCCAGCAGGCGGGCTTTGCCCGCCGATAACCGGCCGGTTGAGGAGCCGAGGCCGAGCACGGGCCGAGATGGCGTGCAATGGGCGGCCGCAGTAGGCCACCGGGTGAGAACTCCGGGCTAGGCTACCGGAGCCGGTGGCTGGCCGCGTGCGCGGCGCGCACCAGCGCTGGGTCGGCGCAGCCCGCGAGCTCTCTCAGAACTTCGGCCACGGCGTCGCGCGACGCGGGATGGTGCAGGACGAGGTCGGGCAGCACCACTGTGGCGATCCGCCTCATCTTCGCATCCTGGTCGCTGCGGGCGATCTCGAGGGCTTGCTCGACGCATGCCTGGTCCGGATCGCTGAGCTTCGCCAGCGATGAGAGCGCGGCCCGGCGAACGCTCGGATCGAGATCCCCGAGGGCGGCCAGAAACGCCTCCCGGGTCTCCTCCCGCTCCGCTGCCAGCTCACGCAGCACGTACAACGCCATGCGACGCCGGCGCGGAGCCTCCGGATGGCGGCACTCGTGCAGCAGGACCGGGTAGACCTCCCCCTGCATCCTCCCCAATGTGGCGAGCATGTGCGCGGCCTTCCAGCGGAGGTCGCCGTCGTCCAGGTCCAGCGAATCGAGCAGCGCCTGCAGCAGTCTCAAGCTTGGCCGACCGGAGTGAAAGAGGACGAAGGCGGCGGCGAAGCGCGCCCGAAGCTCGCCCTCGTGCAGCAGGCGGTGGAGGGTTTCGCGGAATTCGGGATTTCGGCGTAGCTCCTCCATGGCCTCGTCGCAAGCGCCACGCTGCAGCGCACGATCTTCCGAGGCGAGCTTCTGGAGCAGAGAGCGAGTTTCGGGGCCGGTGATGTCGTCTGACGCCATCTTGGCTTCGTAGTCTAGCTCACGGTCGGGACGGGCGACGCGAGATCGGTCGACGTACCTGTGAGTCGTTTCTACTCAAGAGTGGGACGCTCATTTTCCGATAGCACCTGAAGGGTTTGCCCCGAGAGCAGCATCCCGTGGAGAGCGAGGGCATGGGCCAGCAGATGCTGGAGGTTCAACACGAGTCAACAAGGACGGCCGGGCGTGCCGTGCAACCCGTGCTCTACGTCGCCCTTGCGATCGTGCTCGGTGCTGTCGGTGGCCTCTGCTGGACGACTTACGATTCGTATGGAGGCGCACGAGAGCGGAGCGACCGGCTGCACGAGCTGCAGGAGCTGCGCAGCACCATCCTGCACTCAGGCGAGGCGTTGAGCATGAGCGCCGGCATGGCCGCTGCCACCGGCGATCCCCTGTGGGAGAAGCGCTACCGCGCCAACGAAAGCGCCCTACGTGAAGCCATCGCACGAGCAAGCGAGCTGTCGGCACGAGCGGGGGACCGGCTTCCGGTCGCGGCCCGCGACGGAGCCGAGATCGGCCTTGGCAGGATCAATGTCTACTCGAGGGGGCTCATCCATGCGGGCCAGACGCAAGAACGCCAGAGCGGCTTCCCCGTTGCAGCCTACGCCGAGATGAAGGAGAAATACGACAAGGGCGTGAGGGAAATCGATCAGCATCTGGAGCGGATCTCGCAAAGCGCGCTCGAAGCGGCCGCTACCGAGGGTCTTTATCAGGGGCTGCTGCTGCTGGGACTGGTTCCAGCGTTGATCGGCGCCTGGCTCTATATGCTGCGTGCGCTTCACAGCAACCACCAACAGTTTGGACGCTATCAGCGCAAGCTGCTTGAAGCGTCCGAGGAGCAGGATCAGTTCCTCTCGCGCATGAGCCACTCGATCCGCTCACCGCTGACATCCGTCCTGGGCTACACGGACCTCCTAATGGATACGGATCCCCCACGCGAGGAGCGAGACGAATACCTCGGGGTCATCCGCCGCAATGGCGAGAACGTTCTGACCATTCTGGGCGATCTCCTCGACCTGTATCAGCTCAAGTCGAGGAAGGTTGTGTTTGAGCGCGTCGAGATCTGTCCCTTCGACATTCTGTCTGAAGTATCGCGCTTCACTTGCGAGCAGGCGGAGGAGCGCTCGCTGGAGTTCGTGACCGAGGCCGAGGGGAAGATTCCGTCCATGATCACGACCGACCTGGAGCGCGTCCGGCAGGTGCTGGTGACGCTCGTCAGCAACGCCATCCAGTTCACTGAGTCCGGCCGGATCCGGATCGGGATCCGGCTGGTCCCCGTGGAGGGCAGCGATCGACATCTGCTGGAGTTCAAGGTTGCCGACACCGGCCGCGGCATGTCTCCGCAGCAGGCTGACCGGGTCTTTGATGCCTACAGCCGCAGCGGCAAGGATTCCCGGTCCAGGGCTGGCGGCACGGGCCTCGGCCTGGCCATCGCGCGCGAGCTGGCCCGAGGACTGGGCGGAGACATTACGCTCGAGACCTCTCTTGGCCAGGGGACCTGCGTCACCTTCACGATCGATGTGGGAACGCTCGAGCGAGTGCCGCTGATGGAGGTCCCTGAGGGCTTCCAGCCCCGCGAGCGCGGACCCGCTCCTCCCAAGCCTGCGAAAGCTGCGAAGCCTGCGGAGCTCGAGCTGATCACAGGTCTCAGCGGCCGGCTCTTGCTTGCAGAAGATACGGCCGATGTGCGGGCCTTCCTCGCGAGCGTCCTGCGCAAAGCGGGGCTCGAGGTGGAGATGGCAGAGGACGGCGAGGTCGCGTTCGAGAAGGCGATTGCCGCCTGGGAGACGGGCCAGCCCTTTGACGCGGTGCTGATGGACATGCAGATGCCCGTCCTCAACGGCTTCGATGCCACCGCCAAGCTACGCGAGAAGGGCTACCAGGGCCCGATCATCGCCATCACCTCACACGCGCTCAAGGGGGACCGGGAGCGGTGCATCGAGGCGGGCTGCGATGCCTACACCAGCAAGCCGATCGACCGACAGCACCTGCTCAGGACGATCGCGGAGTATCTGACCAAGGCCGCTAGCTAGGTCAGCCCCCAGTGCTCCTCGCCCGCGGCGTCCATGCTGCGCGCGGCGCGCCCCTCACGCTCGAGCTTTTTCAGGTGCGAGAGCACCGACTGTGCGGCGGCGGGGTGCAGTGCCCTGGGTGTCTCTCGATAGATCTTCTCGACCATGCGTTCGACCGAAGTCAAGCCTGCGTGGATGGCCTCCATGATCTGCGTCTCACGCTGCTCGCGGTGCTGGAGGTACTCCTCGATCTTCGCGCGCGGGTCATCGATCAGTGGGCCGTGTCCAGGGTAGATGCGCGCGAGGTCGAGCTCCAGGATGCGCCGCAATGAATCGAGATAGAGTGTCATGTCACCCCCTTCGAGGGGAATCACCGTGGTGCCGGCCCCGAGCACGACGTCTCCCGTGAAGAGTGCAGCCTCCTCCTCGAGATAGAAACAGAGGTGGTCCTGCGCGTGACCCGGCATATGAATCGCGCGCAGCGAGACGCCATCGGCTCTGATCTCTGCTCCGTCCGCGAGCGGTGTGAGCTGGATCTCGAAGCGCTCGTCGCGGGCGGGCCACGGAAACTTCGCCACGCGGCGTGCCCCGAAATGCCGCAGCAGAGCCGGAGCCCCACCCATATGGTCCGGGTGAACATGTGTGATGAGCAAGTCTCCCGGCGCGTCGCTGCCGCACTCCTCCCTGAGCGCGCGCTCCAGCAGCGGCGGGTATCCGTCGACGCCGATGCCCGTGTCCAGCAGCAGGGGGCGGCGACCGTTTCCGATGAGGTAGGTGTTTGTGCCGGGCCCGGTGAACGGGCCTGGATTGAGGCCTCGCACCGCCACCACGCGCCGCGACCAGCGCTCGATGTCAGGCAGCGACATCCCCCACATGGAGTCCATGGCCCGGAGTGTAACGAGCTTTCAGGCCAGCCGGTCGGAGAGATCGTCCCAGCTCCCGAGCACGTCGGGTGCGCCGTCGTCGGCCGCCGGATCGTAGCGGAGAGCGCGCAGGCCGGCCGCGCGCGCCGCGTCCACGCAGTCGAGCTCTCGGTCGCCGATGTAGAGCGTCATAGCCGCCGATACCTCGACGCGCTCGAGAGCGACGTGAAAGATACGCGGGTCCGGCTTGGCCAGACCGCAGTTGGAGGGGATCACGATCTCGTCTACACGCCCGGCAAGTCCGAGTTGCTTGAGCAGGTTCGGGAACCGAGCATCCATGTTAGAGACGATTGCGATCCGGATGTCGCGCGTGCGCACAAGGTCGAGAGCTTGCGGAGCGCGCGGCACGACCTCCCAAACGTCCGCAGAGCCGTAGAGCGTGAAGAGGCTGTCGAAGCAGGGGCCGTCCGCTGCGGTGTCACCCAGAGCGTTGCGCACGATGCTGCGCCAGCCCTCCCGCTCCCGCTCCGGCACCTCGGATAGCTGCAGCCCGTCCAAGGGCAGCGAAGGCGGTCGTGCGAGTTGCGCCCGCAGCCGGCGCCTGAGCTGCGCGGCATCCACCCCGATGCCATGGGACTCCGCCACCCGCGCGTAGACTCTGGCGGGTGGCTCGCGCAGGCGGATCACGGTGCCCACAGCGTCGAGAAGCAACGCACGCACGGCTGAACCCATCGACTCCCCTGCGGTGTGGAGCGAGCGCCAGCGGATCAGGCCCGCTCGAAGCTCGATACCGAGAAACTTACATCGAGCTCCTGCTGTTCCTTTCCGCGCGTGGTAATTCGGAGTGAGCGCACGATCAGATAGAGGCGTCCGGTTTCGATCTTGTGGAGTAGCAGTACGAGCTGTCGGAGCGTCGTTCCCTTGAGCCGGACCTCGACCCGCGTCTCCGGGTAGCGGTCATTGCTGGAAGGAGGTTTGGGTGTGACCGAGTCGATCTGCTCCGGGCCCAGGCCCGCCTCTTCGGCAAGGCTCTCGAGCAAGGTCAGGAGGTTGGTCTTGGCCCCCGGCGTGATGAGCGGCTCGATACGCGCAAGCTCGCCTTGCAGGCGTCGCACGTCGCTCACGAGCCGCGTCGCGGTCAGGATCTGCGTCCTGTGTGTGTCGATCTCCTGTGCAACCTGGGCAGAGCGGGCCTGCAGCGGCTGCAACCACAGGCTCTGCACGGCCAGAAAGGCGACGATCCCCAGCCCCAGCACGGCCATCCATCGCTCGCGCACGCTTCTCTGCTGGATAAGGCTACGCAGACGCTCCAGCCACTCCGTCATGTCCCCTCCCGGAACTTGATCATCAGGCTGAACGTCTTGCCGCCCGAGCGCGAATCGGTCTGCACATCCGTCAAGCGCACGTCCTGGAACGACTCGACGTGCGTGAGCGCCTCCCGCATCTGGTCCACGGAGCGCAGGTCCCTGGAGTGCCCCCGCGCCAACAGGCTACGCCGTTCGATCTTGAGCTCCCGCAGCGAGATTCCGAGCTCGGGTGAGACCCGCTCCGAGAGCTCACGCATCACCTCCAGTGCCGAGAGCCCGCTGCCGGTGATGCCGAGGTGATTGGCCAGCTCGCGCGTGAAGCGCACTTGGATCTCGATCGCCTCGAACGGTTGCTCGCTGCAGGCAACCTGGGGGAAGGTTTGCGCGCAGATCGTCGCTATCTGGCCCTTCAGTGCCTCCGCCTCGCGCTGCCGCGCCTTCAGATCGGACCAGACGCTCAGCGGCCACAGGATCAGGCCGAGAGCGAACAGAACGACCGCGAGCCGAAGCTGAGACCTGAGCCCCGACAGGTCCGGCGTGTAGCTGAACTCGGCCTGCCGAAAGTTGAACTGCGTGGTGCGCGCGGTCCTGGACCCGCGCAGGGCCAGAGCGGCCGCATGGGCGAAGACGGCTGGACCGGCCGTGTTCAGAGCCTCGGCCCCACTGGCGCTGAGGACGGCGCAGGGCAGTCCGCTGCGCTCCTCGATGTAGTGCGGGAGACCTTCGACGCGGGCGCTGCCTCCGATGAGCAGAATCTCGGTGGGTGCAATGCGGTCGAGCGGGTCGGAGACCACAGACTGCAGGGAGCGAAGCGTCTCGCGTAGGAGTCGATCCAGGACCGACTGCAGCGGCGCGCATGCGGGCTTGCTGCTGCCCGCTTCGAACACGCCGAAGGCGTGCTTGTGCTCCTCCGCGGCCTCGTAGGTCATGTGGAGGCCCTTCGCGATGGCCTCGGTCAGATGGTGCCCCGCGATCGGAATCGATCGCAGCAGCACGGGTTTCCCGTTCACGAGCAGGCAAACGCTGGTCTTGCTGTGCCCAATGTCGAGCAGGAGTCGGTTGCTGTCCGTGAGGTCGAGGTAGCTGCACAGGTTCGAGATTACGGCGCCTTCCATCTCGAGCACGCGTGGATCGAGCTCCATGCGCCGCATGGAGGCGAGATAGGCATCGACCTCCTCGCGCGCTGCCATCACCACGAGCACGTCGGTCTGGTCCGGTTGGGCCAGGACCTGATCGTGCGTCAGGATGGTGCTCTCGAGCGCGAAAGGAAGATCCTCTTCGATCTCGAAGGGGATCGCCCGTACGATCTTCTTGGCACCGCTGAAGGGAAAGCGAAGATGGCGCTGCGTTACGTGATCGGAGGGGAGGGCGCCCACCACGAACTCGCGCGAGAGCGCTTTTTGCTCCAGGAAGAGCTGGATCGTGGACTCGCGCTCCTGGAGCGTTGCGCCGGGCGGGAACTGCGCTTCCTCGAAGCGCAGGAACTCCACGCTCCGCAACCCCTCCCGAAGCTCCGCGATCTTGACCGAGTAGGTCCCGATGTCGAGTCCGAGAACGACACGCCCGAACATCAGCAGCCCGTCCGATAGAAGAGGGTCTGGGGCGCATCGGCAAAGCTGCGATCGACCACGGTGATCACGCAGGCGCGCGCCGCGCGGTAGCGGCCCTCGGTGCGGATCGTGAAGACGCTGCTCACGTACTGCAGGGGTGGGAAGAAGGTCTCGCCCACGAAGCCAGTGAGTGCCGAGAAGCTCTCACACCTCTCACCGTACACACTCTCGCAGAAGATCTTGTCCTCGTCCCGCGCCGTGAGGATGCGGAAAACGTCGTCGCGGTCCAGGAGGTGCTTGTCCCCGGCGGTACCGTGATAGATCATGCCCAGGATGTGAGGAGGGGCCGTATTCGGGTTGACGCCGCTCCCGTCGGGTGTGGGAACCAGCGGATACGGCGAGAAGTACGCTTTGATCCCTGCCAGCAGCGAGGCGTCCAGGTCCGGGATCCCGCTGAGCTCATCCAGCGAGAGAACCGGCCGGTTCACGGGCCGCGCGTTCTGCCCCACACCCCGGTAGAAGTCCGTTTCCAGGTCCCCCAGGCGGGTCTGATCGTCGCTGTCCAGCCAGTCGAGGATGGCCTCGGCGATCTCTCCGGGCTCGTAGGGCTTGTCCTCTTCTCGCCCGGGCATGTCCTCGATGATCCTCTCCAGCGCGGCCGTCAGAAACGGGTGGCTATCCGGGTAGGGCTTGCCATCCACGTCCAGTAGCCCGTTCAGACTGACTCGGCTTCCAGCGTCCTGAATCGTAACTTGCAGGCTGCCTTCGCCCGGCACCTCGATCGGGGCTTCGCTGAGGAGCCGCCACGGGTCTTCGGGCGACTCGAGCGCCACGGTCAGGAGATCGTCCGACATGAAGAGGTCGTCCACCAGCGTTCTCAGAGCGATCTCGATTCCGGCACGCGCCAGAATCTCGGCGCGAACATGAGCCGTGCGCTGACGCGCGCTCATGACGTCCAGGAGCGTGGTGCGGGCGAACGAATACACGGAGCCGATCGTCAGCACGATTATGACCAGGATCAGTAGCAGCACGACCCCCTCCTCGCGCCGATCACTCCTCATCGTCAAGCTCATCGTCCTCCTCGTCCTCGTCGTTCTCATCGTCCTCCTCCTCCTCGAGCGCCTCTTGGCGCCCTGCGAGCAGCTGCTCGCGGTCGAAGGGACGAATGCGCAGGTGGGCCACGCGTTGGTGCTCCTGGCCGGGCTCGAGCTCTTCGTCTTCGTTGGTCTGATAGAGCTGAACGGTGACCTCGACCGCCTGCGGAAGCTGATCCAGAAGCGAGAGATCCGTCGAGTCCCAGCGCTCGACCCATTCTCCCGTCTCCCCGTCCTGATAGCGCAGCCGGAAGGACGCCATCTGCTCTATCACCACCTGTGCGTCATCGAGCAAGATGCGCTTCTCGAGACCGTCGGGGAGCGGCTCCTCCTGGCGCAGCAGGTCGAAACCCTCGTCCGCACTCGGCTCGACGCCGTAGGAGACCATGCGAATCCCACCGCTGATCTCGCCGCCCGGGGGACGAGCCGGCGTCAGGGTGATGAAGCGGATGGCATCGCTGTCCCCGCTACCAAACACGCGGTCCTCGCCGATGAAGACGTAGGGATGGCCGAGTCGATCCTCCCGCTCGGAGCGCACGACCAGCATGGAGCCCTCCAGCTCACGCTCAATCCGGTCCAGCAGCACCAGTGCCGAGCGATCGCGGTTGTGTCCGCCGCGGGCCCGCTCCTGGGCCTCCGAGATGCTGACGTAGGCCTGAACGGCCGCTGTGACCAGCAGCGCGGTGATGCCGAGCGCGATCAGTAGCTCGAGCAGCGTAAAGCCGGCGCGTGACCGCAGCATCAGCGCTCGTCCTCATCCGTTCCGCCGCGTAAGCTGTTCGGCAGGTTGTCTGGCTCCAGCGGAGTCACCAGGAAGGTGACGAAGGGATCTATCAGCTCTGTCTCCCCATCTTCGGGAAAAATGCGGACGATCACGCGGCGCAGGCTGGGCTCGGAGTCGCCCAGCGCGAAGACGCTCGAGGAGCCCGCGCGCTCTTCCTTGTCCACGGGCAGCGCGACGCTGTAGGGCTCGATCGTGGACACCCAGCGCAGGCCATCGTTGGGCGGTTCGAACGTGCCCTCATCGGTTCCGACCTCCGGAAACTCGTCGGACGCCGCCTGCTGGAGCTCGCGAATGTGCTCCTCGGCGAGACGCGCGGCCTCCGTTTCGAGGCGGGCCCGTCCGAGACGCGCCAGATTCTGCTGCACGAGTGTGAGGAGCGTCCCCATGATGATCGCAAACACGAAGACCGCAACCATCACCTCGAGCAGGGTGAAGCCTCTGCGCCTACTCACGGGTCGCTTCCTCGCTCTTGATCTCACCGGTGAAGGCCAGCACCCGGATCCGGTGCTCGACCCCGCTCTCGTCGAGTAGCCAGATCTCGGCGGGGTCCGCGCCGCCATCGGCTGCGAAGGTGACTCCCACCTCCGAGTCCCGGTATAGGATGTTGCCGATGCGAACCTCGTCGATCCGCACCTCGGGATCGTCCAGCCTGCGCCATCGGCCCGAGCCGTCCTCCAGCGGCGTGTACTCGGAGCTGGCGCGGGGTGGGGCCAGATCGAGCAGCTCCGAGTGGGTGGGTAGTCCCTCCGTAAGCTCGGGGGGCAACTCCAGTAGCTGCTCGGTGCGATATCTCTGCGTATCGAGATCGATCAGCCAGCGGTGGGCGATGCCGGTGGCGATGGCGCGCTGAGACGCATGCTCGAGCTCCGCGGAGATCACGCGTGAGGCATTGCGGATGCGAAGTCCCAGGGCACCGCCCGCGCTCGGCAGCAGGAGGCCCGCGAGCATCGAGATCAAGCCGATTACGATGAGGAGCTCGACGAGGGTGAAACCGGCGCTGCGTCGAGGTCCGGTCATGTTGCTAGAGTGGTTCCTCGTCCCAGTTCGTGATGGCGCTGGCCCCATCCGTGCCACCCTCGTTGCCGTCCGGGCCCACCGAGAAGAGATCGAAGCTGTGCGGGTTGTGCGTGCCCGGTTTCTTGTACTCATACCGCATGCCCCATGGATCGGTGATGGAGTCCCTCTTGACGTAGCCACCCGGGTTATAGCGACGCGGGACGGGCTCGCCGCTGGGCTCGCGCACGAGCGCGGCCAGACCTTGCTCTTCGGTGGGGTAGCGTCCGTTGTCGAGCTTGTACATCTCGAGGGCCTGCTCGAGCTGGCGGATCTGCGTGCTCGCCAGGTCTACCTTGGCCTGGCCTGCGCGCCCGATCAGGTTCGTGACCAGCACCGATGCCAGGAGTCCAATGATCCCGACCACGATGAGGATCTCGATCAGTGTAAAGCCTTGAGTCTTTCGGTCGGCCATTTTGGGGGGTTCCTTTCTCGGCCGCTTGGCTTAGAGCGCGGCCGTCAGGTTCATCAGCGGCAGCAGCGTCGAGAGGATCACCATGACGACTACCAGCGCTACTACGATCAAGAGTATAGGGCCCATGAGTGCGGTAAAGCGGTTCAGGCTGTTCTCGACTAGCTCGTCATAAGTATCGGCGACCTTGGCGAGCATTGTGCCGAGCTCACCGGAGGCCTCGCCTACCGCCACCATGTGCATGACCATGGGTGGGAACTGCCCGCTCTGCCGCAGAGGCCCGGCGATGGACGCGCCCTTCGTGATCGCGGCCTTGGCATCGTCGATGGCAGCGCCGATGACGGAGTTCGCCGCCACCGTCTTCGAGATCTCGAGCGCGAGCACGATATTGAGCCCGCCCTCCAGCAGCGTGGCCAGCGTACGCGCGAAGCGCGAGATCGAGACGTAGCGGACCACGCGCCCCATCGCGGGCACGCGCAGGCGCAAGCGATCCCAGACGAGACGGCCGCGCTCGGTGGCTATATAGCGAGTCCCCGCAAGGAACAGAAAAGCCAGCGTGGCGCCGGCGGGCAGCCACCAGTTGGTCACGAGCTCTGAGGCGGCGATCACGAGCTTGGTCGGCAGTGGCAGGGGCTGATTGAGATCGTCGAGCAGGCCCGCGATGGTGGGAATGACCTTGACGAGCAGGACGCCCATGACCACCAGGCTCATGCCCATCATGATCAGCGGGTACATCATCGCGCTGATGACCTTGTTGCGCAGCTCCATCTGG
>SMWZ01000030.1 GCA_004356455.1 Deltaproteobacteria bacterium | reverse complement strand
TGAGAGCGATCTTCTCCAGCGGTCGGGACCCAGGGGTGGAGCTCGCGCCCGGGTAAGGACACTTCAAAGTGTTGCGTGAGTTTGTGCGTGAACCTGTCGCAACGGGTGGAACAGGTTGAAACACGGGGCCGCTAAGTGCGCGGAATTGCTAACGCAGCGATACGCACTGGAACGCACGAGAACGCCTCGGGCGATATGGGGTTCAGAAGGTCGCGAGTTCGAATCTCGCCGCCCCGACCAGACTTAGCGGGTTCGCCCGAGCCTCTACGTACCCCGGGCGGAGCGAAAAGAGGGACCGGGAATGAGATACCTGAGTCTCTTCGCTGCCGTTTGTGTGGTCTTGTTGCTGGCTCATCTGGCCCTGGCTGATGTCGTCTTCTCCGACCCCAATTTCGAGGACGTGGACTGGGAGTTGACGGTTTTCGAGGACGGCCCCGGTGGCACGATCACGGCGATACAAATGAAACCGGGAAACCCCGGTGGCTACCGTGAGGTCAGGCACGACCTCCAGGACTCATCCAGTGTCCATGGGCCTTCACGGGTCGCCGGTCTGCACCTGCTGTCTGGCGCAGCTTACGATCCAACTGCGGAAGGCCCGATTGCGACGCTCGACTACTCCCAGGACGCGCTCGGCATCGAGATTTTTTGGGGCTGGTATGCGTACGCAGCCGCTCATTCGCCAGGCTGGCAAGGCGTACGTGGCCACGGGCTGGCTCGTCGACCAGCCGGTGTGGACTACGTTCTCGCTGAGCGGTCTCACAGCAACGGACTTCGTGCTACTCCCACCGGATCTAGACGTGGACCCCTCCGTGCATCCCGACTTCTCAGAGAGCGGGGCTCTGCTGGACCTGGGCTTCGCGACTTCCAACTCCACGGGCCCAACCGGCAGTGTTGGTGTTATGAGTGTCATCGGAATCGACAACTGGAGGATTTCAATCCACCCGGACGAGCTAGCGATATGCGAGGAAGAGCGCTTTCAGTTGCTGGCTGACGAAGACGAAGAAGCGGACTCGACGGACCTCTGCGCAAGCACCGAGCCGCTTGCCCAAGTGGACTCCGATGGTTGCTCCCTGGAGCAGTTCTGCTCAGAGTTCGGGGAATTCTTCGGGACAAAGGACTGCCCGAGCGCGGACTGGCAGAACGACGAACCTTCGATGAAGGCAAGCGAACAAGATTGCGCTGTCGATAAGGGTGGGCCGGGGAAAGCGGACGATCTCTGCGTCCCGGCACCGTAGTTCTTTCAGCAGCTAGACCAAGGTTTGCGAGGACGACGCCCGACCACGAGCCAGGCGCCGCCCGGCTTCCGCGCCCCTACGCGGCTTGAACTTCTCATGTGCGGATCGGTGGCGCGGGTGGCGTCTGCTGATCAGGACCCGTCTGCGTTCTGGCTGGGCTCTAAGCTCTCCTGAGAGTTCCTCCGAACACGTACTAGCCCCGGCATGGGGAGCTGGGCTTGGGGAGTCTCTGGCTTGATCTCCTTCGATGAGATGCTCGAGCAGATCGAACACGCGACCGAGCGTGCCGAGCAGTGGCGCGAGCTCGCCGCTGAGGCCGAGCGGCGCAAGCTCCTGTGCGAGCAGCTGGAGATCGAGAAGGAGCGGGCGCAGGCCGCCTCGGTCGCCAAGACCAACTTCCTGACCAACATGAGTCACGAGATGCGAACGCCGCTGGCATCGATCATCGGGCTGGTGGATGTACTGCTCGAGGCCGGTGACGACGCCCAGGGGAAAGAGGAGCAGCTGCTCCTACTCGACTCGATCAAGCGCAATGGCACCCACCTGCTCTCGATCATCAGTGAGATCCTCGACCTCGCAAAGATCGATGCCGGTCGCTTCGAGGCCCAACGGGTTCCTCTGAGTCCGACTCAGATCGTCGACGCTGCTGTCGCTCTGCTGAGGCACCAGGCCGAGGAAAAAGGTCTGGCCCTGGAGGTCGACTGCGCCGACGACGTGCCCGCATCCATCGAGGGCGACCCGACGCTGCTGACGCGGGTGCTGCTGAACCTCGTGGGTAACGCGATCAAGTTCACCCACGAAGGCCGCGTGAAGATCGAGCTTCGCCGGATCGCCACCAAGGCCAGCTCTGCGCTGCGATTTTCCGTGATCGATACCGGCGTGGGAATCGCGGAGGATCAGCTCTCCCGCTTGTTCGAGCCGTTCGAGCAGGCCGACAATAGCACCTCGCGCGAGTACGGGGGCACCGGGCTGGGGCTGGCGATCTGCAAGCACTTGACCGAGCTCATGGGAGGCACGCTGGAGGCCGAGAGCCAGCTCGACCAAGGCAGCCGCTTCAGCCTGACCCTGGTCGTCGGACCGCCCGACCACGAGACGCCGCCCGAGCCGGTGGCCTCGCCGCGCACGCCAGCGCCTCGCATCGCCTGTCGCGTCCTGGTTGCGGAAGACTCGCCGGACAATCAACGCGTGGTCCGCCACCTGCTCGAGCTCGCAGGCGCCGAGGTGGAGGTGGTAGATAACGGTCAGCTGGCGGTGGAGCGCGCGCTGAGTGCCCGGGATGAGCAGCAGGCGTTCGACCTGATCCTAATGGACATGCAGATGCCCGTTCTGGACGGCTACGACGCTACCCGACTGCTGCGCCAGCGCGACTACACCGGAGCGATCGTCGCCCTCACCGCGCATGCCATGCAGGGCGAGCGCGAGCGTTGCCTCGAGGCTGGCTGCGACGCCTACGAGACCAAGCCCATCCCACGCGCCCGACTGACCGACCTTCTTCGCCACTTTGTAGCAGGCGCCAAGAGCGACAGCCTCGACTAAAGCGGCGGACTTGCGCGTGCCGACAAGATGATCTGCGCGCGCCTGCAGATGGGTGACCCAGCTGCGGCCTGGAACGGAAGGCATGCGGGACGAGCGGATCGGTCTATGGATGATCGTGGCCTCGCTAGGGGTGATCCTGGTGATCACCGGGCTACTGGCCCGGCAGCAGGTGGACCTGCGACGGGAGCAGGCTCGGATCCAGGGCGTCAGCCTGGTGCGCCTGTTGTCGCAGATTCCGTTTGAACGACTGGTCCCTGGAGGCGGCCAGCAGGGCCCGCTGCAGGTCCTGAAGTACACGAGCCACCCGGACTTCGCCTACGCTGCGATCGTGAGCCAGCAGGGCGAGCCCATCGCGGAGGTGACCGCTCCGGGTGCCATCGTCCCTCACGTGTCGATTGGAGCGGAGCCAACGTCGTGGCTGGGCCAGCGCAGGTTCGACGCAAGCGAAGGAAGCCGATCGGTTCGGGAGTTCTTCGCGCCGGTCCTCTCGGCCGACGAAGTGGTCGCGCACGTCCGGATCGGCTTTTTCGATCCCGGATATGGAATCGTCCTGAAACACACATCGTTCCTGGGCATGCTTGCCCTTCCGATCTTCCTCCTCACACCCCTGGCCTATCTCATGATCCGAAGGGAGCTGCGCCCGCTTGCTCTGGCCCACTCCCACATCACCGCTCTACTCGACGGCCGTGCTCCTCCGGGGGTGCGCTTGCCCGCGGGCGCGCTGGCGGAGTTCATGCGCTCCTTCAATCGCTTTGTCTCGCTGGCAGAGCAACGCTTCGAGCAGCTGCAAAAAGAACACGCCGGTCTCCTCACCTCCTCCAAGATCACCAGCTACCACAAGAACCGCATCGAATCGGTGCTCGAGACCCTGCCCTACGGCGCCCTCGTCCTGGACGAGATCGGTGTGGTCACCTACGCGAACTCGAAGCTGGATTCGCTGCTGGGGGTGACTCGGAGCGAGCTCAGCGGGCGCCGGCCCCAGGACTGGTGCCAGAACCCGGAGCTGCTCGCGTTCCTGGCCCGCTTTCATCCCGGTAGCGACCGTCTCTCGCGAGCCGCCACCCTCGATCTCGTGCCGGATGCCTCCAAACCGCAACGACTCCAGGTCCTGGCCCACCCCCTGGTTCCCACAACGGCCGGCGTGGCGATCCCCGGCACCCTGGTTCTGATCCGCGATGTTACGGCCGAGTCGCTCGAACGCATGGGACAGGCCGAGTTCGTGAGCCACATCGCGCACGAGCTCAAGTCGCCGCTGAACGTGCTCGGAATGTACAGCGAGACCCTGCTCGGGGAGGAGGGAAAATCGGAAGACTTCCGGGTCGAGGCGTGCAACATCATCCACGACGAGGTCGAGCGCCTCTCGTCCTTGATCGGCACGCTGCTCAGCATCGCGCGCATCGAGGCCGGTGTCGTCTCGCTGGATCGACAGCGCGTCCGGCTCGAGGAGTTTCTCAAGGACATCCTGGATACGATGTCGCGCTCCGATCTCTGCGAAGACCTCAACCTCACGCTGGAAATCCCCCGGGAGTTCACGCCCATCTACGTGGACAAAGACCTGCTCCGCGTCGCCATCAACAACCTGCTAACCAACGCGATCAAGTACAACCGCAAGGGGGGAAGCGTCACGCTTTCGGCCGAGGAGCCCGAGGAAGCGATCTGCATCTGCGTGAGGGATACAGGGGTGGGAATCTCGGTCGACGATCGGCGTCGAATCTTCGACAAGTTCTTCCGCGCCGGAGATTCAGAGACCCAGGCGGCCAGCGGTCACGGCCTGGGGCTGACGCTTGCGAACCAGATCGTCGAGCTTCATGGCGGTCGGATCGAGCTCTCCAGCGAGCCAGGGGAAGGCTCCGAGTTCTCGATCGTGCTCCCCAAGAATCCGGCGCTGCTGAGGGAGCCGGCGGCGGCATGAAGCGGATCCTCTTCGTCGACGACGAGCCCCATGTCAGCCGGGTGGCACAGCTCTCCCTGGAGCGGGCCGGCTACGAGGTGGAGCTGGCAAGCGATGGCCTCGAGGGCCTGGAGAAGCTGCTGGCCGAGCCTTACGACGTCTTGATCACCGACATGATGATGCCCCGCATGAACGGGCGGGAGCTATGCGAGGCGATTCAGGAGCAGATCCCCGAGCGTAAGTTCTTCATCTTCGTCATCACCTCACGCTCGGAACCCGAGCATCGTGAATGGGCGGAGAGCCTGCCGCGCGCGGAGTTCATCGAGAAGCCCCTGAGCCTGAGTCACCTGATCTCCCGGCTTCGGCAGCACCTGGAAGATCCGAGCTGATGCTCGATCCCCAGCTCAAGCGGCTGAAGCTCGACAAGTATCGCCAGCTGCTAAAGGTCGCGTTCGGGCATACGCCCCCATTCGCATTCTGCGACACGGCCGGCCAGGCGCTATGGACAAGTGACGGCCCGCCGGATCAAGGCATCGGGGCGATCCTCGCCGCGCTTCCCGACGCCGACGCGCCCTGGCTGACGCAAGCCAACGGGTCTCTGCGCCAGCAGCTCGATAACGGAGACCTGCTGCTCTTCGAGCGACTGGACACACGGGCAGAGCTGGCCTGGCTCGCCGTTCTCATCACTGCCGCGCAGGCAGAGCCCGAGCTACCCCCCGTATCCACCGAGGCTCTCAGAAGTCTGGCGGCTTGCATCAAGGACGAGTACCACCTCAATTACGAGCTGAACTGCCTTTCGCGCGAGCTCGAGCAGCGCAACGAGGAGCTCAACCTGGTGTATCGCCTGGACGAGCTTCCGCGCTCCCAGGACGACCTGCCGGCCGGCCTTCGCACCCTGCTCGGTCAGGTCACGACCTACGTGGGCGCAGACGTGGCGACGCTGGTCCTGCTCGACCGCCCCGCTCCCATCCATGCGGTCAATCCGGAAAGCGAGGTTCCGGACCTGGATCTTCTGCTGACCGAGCTTCGCAGTAACGTGTTCCGTTTCATCTCATCGAGCAAGCAGACGCTAATCCTAAACCACGGAGATGAGCCGGCGCGACGCTACCTGATGCCCCATATGCCCTACAAGTTCCTGGCCAGCCCCATCCTGGACGGCCAGGAGGTGCAGGGCGTGCTCGTGCTGGTCCGACGTCCCGATGCGCTCGACTTCCTGGCCAGCGACCGCAATCTGGCGGAGGTGATCGCCGACCACGTCGGTGTGACTTTGCGGAACCAGGACGCACTCGAGACCGTGCGCAAGTTCGGAGACCAGCTCGCGGGCGTGCTGATCGAAGCCGTAGAGGCTAAGGACCCATACACCGCGGGCCACTCCGAGCGCGTACAGCGGGTCTCGGTCCACATCGGGCGCGCACTGGGCCTGGTGCGGAGCGATCTCGAGGACCTGTTCTGGGGCTCGATGCTGCACGACATCGGAAAGATCGGGATCCCGGACGTGATCCTCACCAAGCCCGGCAGTCTGACGGGGGACGAGTTCACATTCATTCAGACGCACGCGCAGCAAAGCTATGAGATCTTGCGGCATGTCGAGCATCTGCGTCCCGCCGCTCTCGAAGCGATTCGCTATCACCACGAGCATTTCGACGGGAAGGGCTATCCGGCCAAGCTTGCCGGCACGAAGATCCCCCTGCACGCGCGTATCATCGCGGTAGCGGACACCTACGACGCGATGACTAGCTCGTGCTCCTACCGGCCGACCACGAGCCATGAGGCCGCGATCAAGGAAATCACACGCGTCGCTGGAACCCAGCTCGATCCCGACATCGTGCGCGCCTTCTCGAGCGCCTGCCGCACCGATCTGGCGCTCCGCGATTACCTCTGGTCTCAGGATCCTCCTCCCAGTGGCTAAGGTCACCCGCTCGCGCGTCGGCATCACGACCTACTTGATCCCGGGCGCATCTCTCAATGCGAGCGCGAACGTGGAGTCGCTGCGTGAGAACATCGATGCCTGCGTCGCCGACAACGAGTTCGAGCTGATCCTGGATCTGTCGGGTGTGGGGGTCGTGAACAGCGAAGCGCTCGAGCTGCTGCTCGACACACAGGATCGTCTCACGCGCGTGGGGGGGCAGCTCCGGGTGACCCATGCCAACGCCGTGATCACGGACGTCCTGCGGCTGACGGGAATCGCAGCAGTCGTGGGCTCGCTCGACGAGGACTCGGCGCCAGCGGCCGAGCCCGCTCCCAAGCTGGGAGAAAAGCGGCGAAGGATCGGGGAGCTGATGGTCGCGCGCGGGCTGGTGACGGAGAGCCAGGTGCAGGAGGCGTTGGAGCTGCAGCAGAGGAGCGGCGAGCGCATGGCCCAGATCATGGTGCAGAAGGAGTGGCTGTCCGAAAAAGACCTGCTCGACACGCTGAGCCAGCAGCTCGGCCTGCCCGCCGTCTGGGTCCGGCCTGGCGTCTACGAACCGGAGGTGGCCCGGCTGATCGACGTGGAGATGGGCCGACGACTCAAGGTCCTGCCGCTGTTTCGCGTTCGAGGCGTACTCTACCTGGCCACCCCCGATCCCCAGTCCGTTCCGAGCCTCGACGCCGTACACGACATCACTCAGCTCAAGGTCAAACCCATCCTGGCGTCCGCGAGCGAGATTCTTGCGGCGCTGGATGAAACCCACGCCGACGGCCTCAACCTCTCCGAGTACATCGGGGACCTCGAGAACGATCTCGAGCTGATCCAGGCCGCCTCCGAGGACCACGTCGCGATCGATGAGATGGCGGCCGGCTCACCCGTGATCAATCTCATCAACGGGCTGATCCAGAGGGCCGTGGCCGACGGCGCCAGCGACATCCACATCGAGCCGACCCGCTCGCGTTGCCGCATTCGGATCCGTGTCGATGGGGTGCTGTATCCGATCATGACCCCTCCCATCGACGTCCACGCGGCCCTCGTCTCACGGCTCAAGGTCATGGCAAATCTGGATATCGCCGAGCGCCGCCTGCCCCAGGACGGACGCATCCAGGTCGTCACCCGCCGCCGCATCGTGGATGTGCGCTTCAGCTCGCTCCCCGGCATCTTCGGCGAGAAGGTCGTCTTGCGGGTGCTCGACAAGGACCGGGCCATCCTCGATCTCGACCGCCTGGGGATGACCGCAGCCAACGTGGCCCGTTTCCGGGGGCTGCTGGCGCGCAGCTACGGACTCCTGCTGGTCACGGGGCCCACCGGCAGCGGCAAGACCACATCGCTCTATGCAGCGATCAACTCCCTCAACAGCTCCGAGCGGAACATCATCACCATCGAGGATCCGGTCGAGTATCAGGTGGATGGGATCAACCAGAACCAGGTCAAGGCGGCCATCGGACTGACCTTCGCGAAGATCCTCAAGCACGCGCTGCGCCAGGATCCGGATGTGCTGCTGGTGGGAGAGGTGCGCGAACGAGAGACAGCGGAGATCGCGGTGCACGCGGCCCTCACGGGGCATCTGGTGCTCTCGACGCTGCACACCAACGACAGTATCGGGGCGGTCACCCGCATGCTCGACATGGGCATCGAGCCCTTCCTGCTGTCATCGGCCCTGATCGGGGTCATGGCCCAGCGCTTGCTTCGCACCGTGTGCCGGGAGTGCAAGACCACCTATGTGGCCCCACCCGACACGCTCAAGCAGTTCGGGATCAAGACGGAGGAGCGCGTACGTCTCGCGCGCGGCCGGGGCTGCGCTGCGTGCTTCGATTCAGGCTACAAGGGACGGCTGGCGATCCATGAGATCGTCGCGACCGACCCCGAGCTACAGCGCTTGATCGTCTCCAACCCGTCGAAGGACGAGCTGGATGCCTATATGCGAGCGCGGGAGGTGGACTCACTCCTCGACGATGGCATCGAGCGTGCCCTAAAGGGACTGACGACGTTCGAAGAGGTCATGCGCGTGGCGGGCGCCTGAGATGCCGATCGAGCGGCAGATCGCACGCAAGCCGGCCGTGGCCACGGCGCAGCATGAGCGCAGCAGTTGGAGCTTTGGCCAGCCACGGATCAAGAGCGAGGACCGCATGTTCTTCACCGAGCGGCTGGCCCTACTGCTCGAGACGGGGAGCCCCCTCCACACCGCGCTGGAGACCCTCGAGCGGCAGGCCGACCAGGAGCACGTGCGGCACATGATCCACCAGCTACTTACCAACGTGTCCGGGGGGCTGACGTTCGCACAGGCGCTCGCGAAGCAGCCCGATGCCTTCCCGATCACCTACGTGAACCTGATCGCCGCTGCGGAGACGGGAGGCTTTCTGCCGCAGGTGTTGCAGCGGCTGCAGGAGATGGACGAGAAACGGCGTGAACTCAACTCGGCCCTGTGGGCCGCCCTGTCTTACCCCGCCTTTCTCATGTGCTTCTCCTTCGCGGTGGTGGTCTTCATGCTGGCCATGGTCTTCCCCAAGTTCTCGGTGCTCTTCGCTTCGATCGCCGACGAGCTCCCTCCCACGACCCAGCTGCTGATGCTGTTGAGCGACGCGCTGCGGAGGTACTGGCTGCCAGGGGCGGTCGCCCTCGGGGCGAGCGCGACCCTGATCTGGCGCTGGGGCAAGCGACCCGAGGGAGCCCTGGCGCTCGACCGCCTTCTGCGCCGCACACCCCTTCTGGGAGAGATCGTGATCGAGCTTCAGCTGGTGCAGTTCATGAGCGTGATGAGCCTCTCGCTGACGAACGGCGTGACCGTGCTCGACGCGCTGCGCTCGTGTCGCGAGATCGTGCGCAGTGTGAGTTTTCAGAGGTTCGTGTCGCGCCTGGAAACGCACATCAACGAAGGTGGAGCGCTGTCGCCGGTCTTCGCAGAGACCGAGTTTCTGCCCGCTCTGGTGCCGCAAATGATCGCGACCGGGGAGCAGACCGGCAACCTTGCCATGGTGATGGGCCGGATCTCCGAGTTCTACGAGCGCGAGTGGAAGAAGCGGCTCACGGTCTTCGCCAAGATCGCGGAGCCGGCGATGCTGCTGCTGATGGGCACGGTGGTCGGGGTGATCGTGGCCTCCCTGATCCTCCCCATCTTCAAGCTCTCCCGGGGCGTCCACTGATAGGGGTGGGCGCCGGGCGCCCGTCTGCTCCCTCAAGCGCGGCGACTCTGGCGCCGATATGCCGTGTGCAGACATCCGGCCCAAGCGGTGGGGAGAAGAGGATGGGCAAAGTACATTTCCGGACACGCCGGGCCAAGGATCCTGGGTTCACCCTGGTCGAGCTGCTGATCGTGGTGATCATTCTTTCGATCCTGGCCGTGGTCGTCATCCCTCAGTTCACCAATACGACAGATGACGCCCGCCTGGCGGCGGCGGATACCGCCCTCGGGAACATGCGCGCCGTTGTCGATCTCTACTACGCGCAGCACGCCGAGTACCCGAGTCGCAACGGCGATGGCACCAACGCCGCCAACAGCAGCCTGGCTTTCGTGTGGCAGCTCTCGCGCTATACGGACAATGCCGGGGTCGCGGCGCTCACGACAGATCCAAACACGGGTACCATCTACGGGCCCTACCTCAAGAAGGAAGAGGTCCCGCTCGAGCCACTGACGGACTCAAGGGCCCTCGAAATCGAGAGCGTGAGCGCGGCGCTGGGCATGACCGCCAGCGGCGTCACGGGCGGCTGGAAGTTCAACAACCAGACGGGCCAGTTCATCATCAACCACACCAGCTGGGAAAGCCGCTAGCCCGTCCGAGCCCGGCAGCGCGTGGACCCCTCCCGACCGACCCCAGTCCGAGCCCCTCGCGACCCGGGCGGCGCCAGCCTGGTGGAGCTGCTGATCGTGGTCTCCATCCTGGCGATCGTGGCCGCAACGCTGATTCCCCGCTCGACGGCAGTGCATGAGCACCGCAAGCTCGAGGTCAGCGCCCAGCAGGTCGTCTTCGCCCTGCGCTTCGCCCGTAGCGAGGCCATGCGCATGGGAGATTACTACGGCGTACGCCTCTCCAGCGCCGATAACAGCATCCGCGTCTACTACCTCAATACCGCGGGCCCCCCGATAGAGCTGTTCACGGTCTACCACCCGCTCGACAAGAACGCCTACATCCGGGTGCTGGACGACCGGCCCTTCAGCGCCGGGGTCGAGATCAGCCTGTCCGAGTTCCGCTTCGCGGGGGACCCCCAACCGAGGGAGTCGGTAGCGTTCGCGCCCACGGGCGATCCCGTCGGGCCCTTGAACCTGGGCCTTATGACTCAGGGAGATGTGAAGCTCAGCTACGGCGGCCGCTCCGTCGCCATCAGCGTCGCTCCGGCGACGGGCCGGGTCACCCTCCCATGAGATGCCCCCTGGCCCACGCGAAACAGCGCCCCGCGGCCGGTTTCTCGTACATCGAGGTGTTGCTGGCGACCCTACTGCTGGCCATCAGCCTGGTGCCCATGCTCGAGGCGCTCACGGCCGGGCTTCAGCAAGGCGACGTTCACCGCTCGATCGTGCTCCAGCACCGCCACCTCACGAGCGGCATGGAGGAGGTCCTCGCGCAGCCCTTCGACGACCTGGAGGCCGCCGAGGCCGCGGCGGGCGGCGCTCCCAGCTCCTACTCCGATCCCCCCGGAGCCGACCGACGTCTGGTCTACCTGTCGCGCTACGACGGCGACAACGCCGATGCCGATTCCAATCCCTTCACGGGTACCGACGCTGACCTGCTCTGGGTCCGGGTCGAGATCGAGAGCACCCCCTACTTCATGGAAACGCTCACGGTCCGCTGATGAGGCTTGCGCAGGCGAAGAGACCTAGCACGCGATCCGAGCAGGGTCTCTCACTGGTCGAGGTGCTGCTCGCCCTCGCGATCTCCGCCGTGCTGATCGCGGCGCTGGGGGGGGTCGTGGGACCCACCCTGAACGCGTGGGAGCTGGCCCAGCGCGACAACCAGCTCACACGCGAGGCTCGCTTCGCGGTCGATCGCATGACGGCGGCCGTTCGTGGGACCAGTCTTCTGGTGCTACCCCGCGCCGATAATCCGATCACGGTCTACAGCGAGTCGGTTCGCGACGTATTGGCGGTCGCCCTGGACCACACCTGGGATCGCGACCGCGATGGCTTCGCAGACGCGGACAACGACAAGGATGGGCGCATCGACGAGGACTGGGGGCGTGACAACAACAATGATGGTCAAGCGGGCATCTCCGGCATCGACGATGACGGGGATGGCGCGATCGATGAAGGATCGCTGGGCGATGACGACGAAGATGGGATGAACAACGAAGATCCGCGCAACGGGCTCGATGACGACGGAGACGGGAGCGTCGACGAGGACCCGTCCGCCAACATGAACGGCGACGGGCAGCCGGGGGTGGCGGGGGTGGACGATGACGGGGACACCCTCATCGACGAAGGCGACCCCCAAGACGATGACGAGGACGGCGCTATCAACGAGGACTGGCTCGACACGGTGGTCTACTTCCTGAACGGCACGACCTTGATGGAGCGCCTGCCGGACGTTGGCGCGGCCGACGGCACCGCCTTCAGCGAGTCACCCATCGCCGAGAACGTGAGCCTGTTCGAGGTTGAACGGCTCGTGCCCGCCCCGGGCGACCGCGCGCTGCTGGTCAAAATCAAACTGGAGCTGGCCACGCCCGAGGGCGACAGCATCCTGCTCGAGTCAACCGCGCGCGTGGGGAGCGTGCAATGACGTTGCAGCGTCGCTCCGGTGCGGCTGGCCTGGCGCTGCTGCCGGTGGTCCTGGTACTGCTCACGGTGGGAAGCATCGCCTTCCTGCTCAATCACCAGGCCGCCATGCACACCGAGATCGCCGCCCACTCGGCGGGACTCGACGAGGCTCGTTACGTGGCCGAGGCCGGTCTCGCGCACGAGCTCTGGCGCCTTCAGCAGGCCGACTGTGCCGGCTACACGCCACTCGCTGCCACCGCCTTCGGCGATCACGGCTACGAAGCCAGCGTAACACCAGCGAGCGGCACGCCGGTCACGATCGAGGCGAAGGCAACTCTCGCGGGCGGCGAGACGCATAGCCTGACTCGGCAGCGCACGGTCTATTCCGCTCCCAAGACCGACGACCTCCAACCGGGCTCGGCCGCAAGCCAGGACACCTATCTGGCCGACGGCGGAGCCGCGAACGACAACTTCGAGCAGGCTCTGCAGATGCTCGTCGGCGACGGCCTCAACGACGAGCACGCGCTGCTGCGCTTCGATCTCTCGGGCCTACCGGCGGGAGCCCGGCTGAGCTCTGCGGTGTTGGAGCTCAACCTGGAGTCGGTGGGGTTCTCAGGCTCGGGTACGGCGTCGGTGCATCGCGTGACCCAGGGCTGGCTGGCGCCTTCGGCCACCTGGAACCAGTATACCCCCTCACTCCCCTGGGTCAGTCCCGGAGGCGACTACGAGACCACACCGATCGCGAGCGCGTCGGTCGACGACACGCTCCCGGGTCCGGTCCAGTGGGACATCACCGGCCTGGTGAAGGACTGGGCAGATGCGACCGTTCCCAACGAAGGTCTGCTTCTCAGCGCCAGCGCCAGCACCGATGACGTGACCTTTACCAGCAGTGAGGGGGCGTGCACGCAACGCCCGAAATTGACCCTGACCTATGCCTGTGAGTGCGGCCTGCCCTGCCAGCTGGCCCAGGCGACCGGGCCCGTGTGCGATGGGGACTACCTGCCGGATGCGAACCTGGGAGAGTTCTCGACCGCCGCCCTGGGCGCCAGCGACATCTGGGATCTCAGCTACCTACCGGAATGTACAACCTTCAACGGTGTCGAGGCGCCGAACGGCGGCGCCTGGCTGCTCGTCGATTACGTGAACGATCTCTTCTACATGACCAACATGGCCGGGACGCTGCTCACCAGCCTGGCAACACCGAGCGCCAACGAGCTGGGTGTGGAGCTGATCCCATCCGGGCTCTGGGCCGGTCACCTGGCGGTCACCGATGAGACGCTCGATACGGTCTACTTCGTCGACCTGGCCGGAGCCATCCAGGGCTCGTTCTCGACCGCTTCCTTCACGCAGCACCCCGTGGGGGTCGGGTTCATCGCCAGCTCCGCCGCCGGCACCTGGGACAACCACCTGCTGATCAGCAGTGACAAGGACGGCAGCGGGCTCAGCAATGCCGCCATCTACATCGTCGATCAGACGGGCACGCTGAAGAACACGATCGACGTCTCCGGCGACACGCCCCAGCCCTGGGGCGTCGCCCACGTCATGGGCACCGACAAGATCCTGGTGGCGTCCAGCTCGGGCACCGTCTTCGTCATCGACATGGCAACCGCCGACTACGATGCGGCCGCCCTGGGCGGGGCTGGGCCTCAGGGCATCGCGCTCAATCCCCGGAGCGGGGACCACGTGCTGGTCAGCAAGACCAACACCAAGGTGGTCTACCTGAACCGCTACCTGGGCTACCGCGACGAGTTCAATAACAACAACTACAACTTAGACGACGGCCCGCTTTCGTGGTCGGGCAACTGGCAGGAGGCCGGGGAGAACGACGGACCGGGCGCCGGTCTACTCCAGGTGATCACCTCAGCCAACTGCGAGTCGACCTTCTGCGCACGAATTGGTGGACACCAGGTGAATATCACGGGGCGCGATCTGAGCCGTGAGGCCGACCTCAGCGGGTTCACCTCGGCCATCCTCTCGTTCTCGTACAGGAGGGCGCTGACCGGAGGCGGGAATGGCGGCAGTGTCATCCTCCAGGTCTCCGCCAACGGCGGCGGAAGCTGGACCTCCCTCCAGAGCTACCCGCTCACGGCCAGCGACGTCAGCCAGGTTACGCAGAGCTTCGACATCACGCCCTACATTTCGGCCAACACCCAGATTCGTTTCCTCGGGGCCGGGATCGCTGTCGAGTGCAACTTCCACATCGACAACGTATGGATCCAGCCTGGCGAGTGCGTCAGTCCCTGACGGCGTTGGCTGTCCGCGTCCGCGTCGAGCTCCCCACACCCGGCGAGGATTGAACTCTACACTTTCCCGCCCCTTGCAGCGATAAGTTCATGTAGACGGAACGAAGTTGCCGAGGGCGAGGGATGAAGCTGAGCG
>SMWZ01000206.1 GCA_004356455.1 Deltaproteobacteria bacterium | reverse complement strand
GTCGAGGGGGCGGCCATCTTCCCCATCGGATTCCTGTGCTTCCGACCGCGTCCCGACCTCGACTGCCCCACAGGCCTGATCGACTGCGACGGCGGAACACCCATGGATCAGGACAACATCCAGATCCACAATGTCGTCTCCTTTGCGCAGGCGGCGGATCCCAACCAATTCCCGCCCTTTGTCGTCAACTGCCTGGTCAACCCGGACGATGTGAACGATCTATCCTGCCTTGGTCTGGGGAGTCCAGATTGCAAAGCCAACCAGACCTGCTCGGACATGTGCGACGTCTATTGTGCGAGCCTGGGACCCGCATACACGCAGGAGTCCAGCGGCTGTGAAGGCATCTGCCAGGGGGAGGACCCCAACAGCACGAAGTTCGGGGCCACGTGTGTGCTCCACGCTGACTGTGCGGAAGGCCTGACCCTCACGATCGAAGACGTGAGCTGCGCGGGAGGCTCGGTCGCCGCTGCGCACGTAGGCGCCTGTCAGTGCGAGTGTTCCGCGATCGGGATCGGGGCTCCGAGCCGTCCGGGCGCTATTCGCACCCAGACCGGCCTCCAAAGCTGGATCGAGGCCGCAGGGCCGTGCGATCAGACGGACGTCAGCATCGTGCTCGAGCCGGACTGCGTCGCCTTCACGAGCGAACTGTCAACGGCTACGGTCCTCGACGCACAGAACCAGCAAGGCAACGATTGGACGGCCGTGCCGCTGATGGGCAGTCCGGGCGCGGGCTGCGCCGCGCTCGCGACCAGCGTGACCGCTGGGGGCAGCTCGGTCAGCCACAGCGGCAACTTCGACTCCGTGTTCGGAGACATAGTCTCCCGCTCTGTGGTCGTAACCAAGTAAGCCCTCGCGGCCGGGTGGAGCGCGCCAACCGGCGCGTTCCACCCGGCCGGAACGGTTCAGGGCCGCAGCGCGCCCTCGCTGCGGCAGCGCTCGATCTCACTCGGGTCGAAGCCCCACTCGCGCAGGACCTCGTCGTTATGCGCGCCAGGACGGGGCGCGGGGCGTGAGACCCGCCCCGGTGTGCGCGAGAAGCGCGGCGCCGGAGCCGGCACACGCATGCCGTCGAGCTCGATGAAGTTCTCGCGCGCCAGGTTCTGGGGGTGGTCAGGAGCCTCGCTCGGGTGAAGCACGGGTGCGAAGCAGGCGTCGCTGCCCGCCAGGCGCGCCTCCCACTCGTCGCGCGTGTGCTCACGCACCCGCTCGGCCACGCGCTGCTTCAGGCCCGGCCAGGCAGCGCGGTCGAACTGGTCGGGTAGCTCCTCCCCGCCGAGCCCGAGCGCCTGCAGGAACTCCCGGTAGAACTTGGGCTCGATGGCGCCGAAGCTGATCCAGCGTCCGTCGGCCGTCTCGTACACGTCGTAGAAGTGCGCACCGGTATCGAGCACGTTCTCGCCGCGCTGGGCCGTCCAATCCCCCAGCGCCAGCATCTCGTAGACCATGCTCATGAGCAGGTTGCTGCCCTCCAACATGGCCGCGTCGACCACCTGCCCGCGACCCGACCCCTGCCGCTCGACCAGGGCACACGCCACACCCAGCGCGAGCAGCATGCCTCCACCACCGAAGTCCCCGATCAGGTTCAAGGGCGCGACGGGCGCTTCGCCTTTGCGGCCGATCGCGCCCAGCGCGCCCGAGAGGGCGATGTAGTTGATGTCGTGACCGGCCATCCCCGCCCAGGGTCCCGACTGACCCCAGCCCGTGATACGTCCGTAGACCAGGCGCGGGTTGCGCTCGTGACAGATGTCGGGTCCAAACCCCAGCCGCTCGGCCACGCCCGGCCGGAACCCCTCGAGCAGCACGTCCGCCCGTTCGACCAGGCCCAGCAGCAGCTCCAGGCCCGCGGGGCGCTTGAGATCGACGGCGACCGAGCGTCGGCCCCGACCGAGCACACGCGTCTGCAGCGGTGGATCGCCCGGTCCGACGTCGCTGGCGCGGTCGACGCGCACGACGTCCGCGCCCAGATCGGCGAGCACCATGGCAGCGAAGGGGCCGGGCCCGATGCCCGCCACCTCCACCACGCGCACGCCGACCAGCGGCCCCGAACGCTGTTTCGCCTCACTCACACTAGATCGCGTCGGCTGGGTAGAACTGGCGCGCCCACTTGCGCAGCGCCATGTAGTCCTTGGCCTCCTCCGGTGTGAGATTCGGGGAGGCGAGGTACTTCATGTTCTCCCAGGTAAAGAAGTCCTGCCGGATCACGTTGCGCTGCAGCTCGAGAAAGCGCGCGGCGCGGCCCGTGGGCTCGTCCCCGGAGTCGCCCGGCTCGCGCTCGGAGGCCAGCGCAAACCAGTAGTCCGTATACTCGTCATCGACCGGTGTGTGGCTCGTGATCTGTACGGTTCCGATGACCTCGCTCGGAAAGCGCACGAAGCCGAGCCCGATGCCGTAAGTGTCGTAGGTAACGCTGGCCTGCACGGGACCGTTGGGCGTCAGCCAGGAGGACGGCTTGCCCTTGCCGTACACGGTCTCGATGGTGGCGTGCAGGTGGTGGCCCTTGAACTCGAAGCTCGTGGTCGCGGTATCGTCCCCCTGATGCACAGGCCCGACATGGTAGGGGTCCGCCGCGTTCTCGACGATCATCTGGGGATGCACCCTCACGCGGTTGAGCATGCGGCCGTGCGGGTGGAGCGGGTAGTAGCGCCCGTTCTCGAGCTCGGGCACGCGCGGCGGCTGCCAGTAGGGCTCGCCCGCATCGCGGTCGTGCCAGACCATGACCAGGCCGTACCAGTCCTGCACGGGGTAGCTGCGAATCCGGAGATTTTTCTTGCACTTCTGCTGGCTGTACGGAATAAGCGCGTTGCTACCGTCGCCGTTCCAGTGCCAGTTGTGCCAGGGACAGACGATCATCTCACCCTTGACCACACCTCCCACACCCAGGTGAGCACCGAGATGCAGGCAGTAGGCGTCGAGCACGTTGATCCGTCCCGACTCCCCCCGGAAGCAGACCAGCTCCTGGCCGAAATAGTGCAGCTTCTTCACGTCGCCAGGCGCGATGTCGTCGGACCAGGCAACCTGATACCAGCCGGTGGCATAGCGATAGCGGGGGAGACTCAGCGGCGAGTCCGATCTTTCGAGCTCGTCAGCCATCCACTCACGCCTCCCTCGAGTCCCTGCGCAGCCTAAAGGCTACATGAATCCTTGTCAATTGATCGGCTCACCCACATACTTCTCGCGCAGCACGGTCTTCAACACCTTGCCGCTCGCGTTGCGCGGCAGCTCATCGGCGATGACGACCGACGACGGCTTCTTGTATGAGGCGAGCCTTTCGGCGCAGTGCGCGATGATCTCCGCGGGCGAAGGCGGATGGGCGGGATCCCGGGGCACGATCACGGCTTTCGGGGTCTCCATCCACTTGGGGTCGGGCACGGCAATCACGGCCACCTCCCGCACCTCCGGATGGCTCTCGATGGCGGCCTCCACCTCGGCGGAGTAGATGTTCTCCCCGCCCGAGATGATCATGTCCTTCTTGCGGTCGACGACGGTGAGATAGCCCTCCTCGTCCATCCGGCAGATGTCCCCCGAGTGGAACCAGCCGCCCGCGAAAGCCTCGGCGGTGGCTTCGGGGTCGTTCCAGTAGCCCTGCATGACGGTCGGCGCGCGGTAGACGACCTCACCCGCCTCGCCGCGCGGAACGTCGCGCATTTCGTCGTCGACGATCCGCAGCTCGACATTGATCACGGGCTGGCCCACGCTGCCCCGCTTGCGGATGGCGTCCTTGCCGTCGAGCATGGTCGTGACCGAGCTCATCTCGGTCTGACCGAAAAAGGTGTACATCGGCACACCCGGGAAGGTCTCCGCCATCGCCTGCAAGACCGAGGGCAGCGCGCTCGAGGCGCCCCACGCGATGCGGCGTAGCGAGAACTTGCGCTTCCGCACACCGGGCACGGCACAGATCGCCTGCCACTGGCTGGCGACGAAGAAGGCGCCAGTGATGCGCTCGCGCTCGAGCTGGTCCACCACCTCCGCAGCATCGAAATGACCCGTGGGCTGGATCACCGACGTGCCGCCGCTCATGACGTAGTTCAGAATCCCGTTCAGTGCGCCAATGTGGAACAGCGGCAGGCCCGAGAGCCAGACCTCTTCACTGCCCCGAATGCCCATCTCGATCATGGAGTTCATCGTGTTCATGATGAGGTTGAAGTGTGAGAGCACTGCGCCCTTGGGACGGCCGGTCGTGCCCGACGTGTACATGATGAAGGCCGGCGCATGCTCCGGCACGTCGAGCGTGAGCGGCGCGTCGGAGGCGTGAGCCAGTGCCTGCTCGTAGAGTTCCGCATCGGCGCCAGCCGCCGCGGTTGATGCTCCGACCACCAGGCAGAACCCGAGCGCGGGCAGCTCGGCGCGTGCCTTGGCGCCCGCCTCAGCCAGCTCCTCGTGCAGGATCAGTGCCCGCGCTCCGCTGTCGCGGGCGATATGCGCCACCTCGTGCGCGACCAGCCGGAAGTTGATGGGCACACAGATGGCGCCGAGCCGCATGATCGCAAAGTAGGCCTCGACGATCTCGAGGCCGTTCGGCAGCAGCACGGCCACCCGGTCGCCAAACTCGACACCCCGCTCCGCCAGCGCGCGGGCCAGACGCGTGACGCGGCGGTCGAGCTCGGCGAAGGTGCGTTGCTCCCCCAGGAAGCGGAAGGCCACCTTAGCGGGCAGCTTGCGCGCGATGCGGGCGATCTGCTCGCCGTGCGACATGCGACGGGCCGCGTTGAGTCGCTCTTGTGGGTCGAGACCGGACATGGTTCTAGGCTCTGAAGCCGCGGCGATTATCCCATCCCGCGCAGACCCACGTCGCGCGCCCTGCCCCGCGGCCGCTGCTTGCAACTCCACCTCGTTACTGATATTGGGTATCAATATCATCTGATACAACGTCAGATTCGAGCCCACGGGACGCTTTCCAGACTTTGCGGAAAGATGAAAATACCAACTAGATCAATGATTTAGGTCCAGCGTGACGCTCGAAAAGGAGCCCCCCCATGAACAGCCAACGCTTTACCGGACTGGGATTTACGCTGGCGCTGCTGCTGGCGGCGCCCGCCCCCGCACAGCAGGCGCGGCCCGACGCCGCGCAGATTGCACGCGACGATGAGATCCGCGAGCTCAAGCGGCAGCTGGGCGTGGTGCTGAGCGAGCTGGATCGGCTGAGGACCCAGATGGCGCTGCCGGAGGAGCCCGGCCTCGAGAGCGCGCACGGACTCGGACCCGCCGCCTCCAAGGTGTATGGCGCCCGCCGAGGGCTTTCGCTCGGGGGCTACGCGGAAGCGGTCTACCGCAACCAGATCGGAGACGCCAAAGGCAACGGCGAGGACGAAGCGGATTTCCTGCGTCTGGTCCTCTACACCGGCTACAAATTCTCGGATCGGCTGCTCTTCAACGCCGAGATCGAGATCGAGCACGCCAGCACCAGCCAGGAGGGAGAGGTCTCGGTCGAGTTCGCGAGTCTCGAGTACCTGGCGCGGCCCGAGCTCAACCTGCGCGGCGGACTGCTGCTGGTTCCGATGGGCTTCTTGAATGAGATGCACGAGCCGCCCTTCTTCTACGGTACCCAACGTCCCGAGCCCGAGCGCCAGATCATCCCCTCCACCTGGCGCGAGAACGGCGTCGGCATCTTCGGCAGCTTCGGCGAGTCGCTGAGCTACCGCGCCTACCTGATGAATGGGCTGGACGCCTCCGGCTACAGCAGCTCCGGTCTGCGCGGGGGCCGTCAGAAGGGCAGCGAGGCCAAGGCCACGGATCTGGCCTTCGTCGGACGTCTGGACTTCCAGGCCACACCCAGCCTGCTCGTCGGCGGGTCCTACTACGTAGGCGATTCCGGTCAGGGCCAGACTCTTTCCGAGAGCGGTCTCAAGCTGCCCTCAGCCCGCACCAGCATCTGGGAGGTCCACGGGGACTATCAAAGCGGACCCCTGCAGCTGCGCGGTCTGTATACTCAGGCACACATCAGCGATGCGGGAGCACTTTCCGCGGCGCTCTCCGCGGAGGCGACAGCGGTGGCCGGAACTCCGAAGACCACGGTCGTCGCGGAGCGGATGATCGGGGGGTACGCGGAGATCGCCTACGACATCATGCAGCTGCTGTCCCCGGGCACGGAGAAATCGTTGACGCCCTTCTTCCGCTTCGAATACCTCGACACACAGAACAAGGTCCCCAGCGGCTTCACTCGGGACCGAACCGAGCCGAGGCGGCTCTTCATCCCCGGTGTCCAATTCAAGCCGAATCCGAACGTCGTCCTCAAGCTGGACTATCGGAACATCTCAGTTTTCTCGGGGAACGCGGCCGATACCCTCAACCTCGGGATGGGGCTTGTCTTCTAGTCTCGCCGCGGGGGCGCTGGCCCTCTGTGCGCTGCTCTCGCTCACGCCTTCGGCGCGGGCGGGCGTCTACCACAGCCGCAAGGAAGCCCTGGCGCTTGCCTTTCCGCGGGCCGAGCGCGTCGAACCCCGCAGCTTTGTCCTCACCCACGCACAGGTGGACGCGGTCGAGAAGCTCGCTCGGGCGCCGCTCGACACGAGCATCGTGACCTTCCACCTCGGCTGGCGGGGCGAGCAGCTGCTGGGTTACGCATTGATCGATGTTCACAGCGTGCGAACCCTGCCGGAGGCGCTGATGATCGTGCTCACGCCCCAGGGATCGGTGCGCTCGGTGCGCGTGCTGGCCTTTCACGAGCCCGAGGATTACCTGCCGCCGAAACGCTGGTTCGAGCAGTTCGCCGGCCGCAGGCTCGGCCCCGATCTGCAGCTGAAGCGGGGCATCCACGCCATCGCGGGCTCGACGCTCTCGGCGCGCGCGACCACGCGCAGCGTCCGGCGTGGTCTGGCCCTGTATCAGGTTCTGTTCGGGGCGAAAGCAGAGAAGGAGTGAACGCGTGCGCTTCGTAGTGACGGGCGAGTGGAGTCGCAACCGGCTGCTCCAGACCATCGTGGTGCTGTACGTGCTCTACGTTGCGGGGCTCTGGGTCACCAACGGTCTGCTCTACTTCAACAAGATGGGGCTCACCTATGCCTCGGTCGTGGATTACTACCTGGGCTCCGAGGAGCGTTACCTCACGCCCCGCACCTACCAGGGCATGCTCGAGGTGTCGCACTTCCACCTGTTTGCGATTGGCCTGCTGCTCTTGGTGCTCACACACCTGATGCTCTTCATCCCGGCCTCCAATACGGTCAAGCTGTGGCTGATCGTGCTGCCCTTCATCGCCGGCCTGCTCAGCGAAGGCGCCAGCTGGCTGGTGCGCTACGCGCATCCCGGCTTCGCCTACCTGAAGATCGCGGGCTTTCTGCTCTTGCAGGGAAGCCTGGCCACGCTCATGGTCGTCTCGCTCTGGGCCATCTTTCGCGGAGGGCCCAACCACTACACCGAAGAGGACGAGGACAGCCTCGACGCCGGGCCTCCCTCGTGAGTCCGGGCGGGCTCCTGCGGGGTCCGCTCTGGCTGACCCTGGGGCTCGCGCTCGCCTGCGCCCAGACCCCGCCACCCACAGCCGCCAACGACGGGCGCTACGTGATGGGGACGGTGCTCGAGATCGCGCTCTACACCCCCAGCCGCGATGCTGCGCACGCGCTGCTGGATCAGCTCTTCGCTCGCAGCGGCCAGCTGGAGCGGATCTCGAGCCGCTTCCACCCGGAGAGCGATCTCTCCCGCTTGAATCGGCGCGCCGGGCAGGGGCCGCAGCCCGTCCACCCCGACCTGGCCCGCTTGCTGAGCGCGGCGCGCGACCACGCTCGACTGACGCAGGGCAGCTTCGACATCACCGTGGGGCCGCTGGTCGAGCTCTGGGTCGAGGCGGCGCGGGAGGGACGCCGACCCGATGCAGCCGCGCTCGAGCGCGCGCGGCTGCGGGTTGGATTCGAGCGACTGCGTGTGGACGTGGAGGCCACGACAGCGGAACTGCTGACCCCGGGCATGTCGGTAGACCTGGGGGGCATCGCCAAGGGGTTCGCCCTGGATGAGCTCGTCATTGCGCTGCGCCGAGCCTCGGTCAAGAGCGCCCTATTGAGCTTCGGGCAGAGCAGCATTCACGCGCTCGGGTCCCCCCCGGGGGAGGAGGGATGGCGCATCCTGCTGCGCGACGCATCCGATGGCTTCGCCGGCGTGGCCACGCTGCGCGACCAGGCCCTTTCGGTCTCCGGCAGCCTGGGCCAGAGCAGCCTGATCGGGGGTCGCCGCTACGGACACGTCATCGACCCGCGTAGCGGGGAACCTCTCACCCACCGCCGCGTGGCAGCCGTCACCGCAGCCTCGGGGGCGCGAGCGGAGGCGCTGGCGAAGGGCCTGCTCATTCTGGGTGAGGAGGAAGGCATTGCCTTGCTCGAGCGGCTGGTCGACGCGGAGGGCCTGCTCATCGGCGCCGAGGGAGCGCGCTGGGCCACGTCGGGCTGGGCGCAGGCCGTGCGCTTCGAGCCGATCCCCGCGCGGCTGCCGACCTCAGCTCCTACGCCGCGAGCGCCCGAGCGCGATCAGGAACATCACGTCCTTACCCTGGGCGTGCGGTGAGAAGAACTCGATCACCTCATCATCGAGGAACGTGAGACCCGTCGCACCAAAGCGTTGGGCATAGGCCGCCAGATACATGCGACCGCCGAGGATCCCCCCCTCAAGCTGCGCCGCCCGGTAGCCGCGGTTGCCGAAGGCCGCGAACACGCTCTCGAGCTCGCACACACAGTACACGTTCACCGCCGCATCGGCCGGGAGCTCCTGAAACAGGCCCAGCCGTCCCGCAACCGCGCGAAACTCACCCTCCCGCAGCAGCTCGAGCGCCCTCTCCGGCCGACGGTAGTAATAGGCACCCGAGGGGATCCCCTCTACCTGATGAACAATCAGGTAGAGCTCGATCAACGACGCATCTGGGGTGCCGAGAAAGTCCGCGGCCAGGCCGCCCGTCGCACGCTCCAGGACAGTGGCGAGCTCCCGTGCCGAGAGCGAGGCCGTACGCTCGAACGCACGCGTGGACCCCCGGCGCAGGATCACACTTTGAAGTGACTCCTGCGGCAGCTCCTCGTCGCCCAGGGGGTTCAGCCCGATCAGACGCCCCAGCGCCGGCGGGAGCTCGCGCTCGCGCGACGCGTCACGCCAGGCGCGGGCGTCGTTGCCCTGCTGCAACGAAGAGGCCGCGTGCATCTCGGCAATCGCGGGGTAGTCGATCTCGCTGCGCGAGAGCGTCTGCGTCTCGAGACGCAGCTCCGAGTCCTCCGGTGCGCCGGGGGCGGCGCCCGCCGCGCCTCCCAGTGGAACCAGCGTCAGCGCGCCCTCGCGCGCGGGATCGAGCCCGAGCAGCCGCTCTACCGCTCGATCGGCGAAGCCCACCACCACGTGCGCACCCAGCTGCTCGCTGGCCGCAGCGACGAGCAGGTTGGCGTGCAGCGTGCCGGCGTCCCAGAAGCAGTGGCGATAGGCCCGTGACTGATACTTCCAAGCGTTGCGCCAGTAGGTCGAGGCGCTCACCAGGATCGCGGGCGCGCGCGTCACCTGGCCTTCGAGTCCGCTGGCATCGGCCAGGACCCGGCGCTGGTCGCCCTCGCGCAGGCGGCGCAGAGCATGGTCGTGAGGACCGAAGTGATAGACCCCCGCGGAGAGTCCGGGCAGCTCACCACACACCAGGTAGAGGTCGACGTGATAAAGCGCTCCGGTGTTGGAATACGCCCGAAAGTACTGCTCCCCTCCGGGATATCGCTTGCGCTTCGTGATGCCGGCTGAGAAGTAGAGGACGCGCGAGAGCGCGTTCAGGCTTGGAATCCCCGCCTCGTGATACGGCGCGGCCGAGAGCGCGCTCAGGCCGGGGCCGGCAAGCGCTGTGAAGTCCCTCGGAAGCGGGATGGGCTCGAGCTCACGATAGAGCTTGAAGGGGATGGGCTGGTTGTCGAAGTCGAGAACGTGGGGGTTGCTGCGGAGACTTCGCTCACTGTGCTTGGTCGCCTCGTGGTAGGCGCGGGCGGCGTCGGCGTTACGCATTACGCCATCGTGAGACCGCCGCTCACGGATAGCGTCTGCCCGGTAATGAAGCCCGCCTCTTCGGAGGCCAGAAAAGCCACCGCCGGGGCGATGTCGTCGGGTAGACCCAGGCGTCGCATGGGAATCGCGCGAGCCATGGCGTCGAGTACGCGCGCGGCGTCCGGATTGGCGGCCTTGATCGTGTCGAGCAGCGGCGTATCGGTGAGACCGGGACAGACCGAGTTGGCGGTCACGCCGTTGCGTGCGACTTCGCGGGCGATGGTCTTGGTGAACGCGATCAGCCCGCCCTTGGCGCTCGAGTAGATCGACTCGAGCGACGATCCCACACGGCCTGCATCCGAGGCGATGTTGATGACGCGGCCCCAGCCGCGATCCAGCATGCCGCGCAGCACCGCACGGGTAACGCGGATGGGTCCGGCAAGGTTGATCGCCAGAACCCGCGAAGTGAAGGCCTCATCCGTGTCCAGAAACGGGATGAAGAGATCCCAGCCGGCGCAGTTGACACAGATGTCGATGGGCCCGAGCTCGCGCTCGACCTCGGCCACTGCCGCTGCGACGGAGTCGGGCTCGGTCACGTCGAGCTTCACGCCGAGGCCGTCAACGCTCTTCGCCACCTCCCGCGCGGCGTCTGCGGCCAGGTCGGCCGCCGCCACACGATGGCCCGCGCCAGCCAAGGCGCTGCAGATGGCGCGTCCGATCCCGCCCCCGCCGCCGGTCACGAACGCGATCCGCGTTTCACTCATGCTGCCTCCCGCGCGCGCTCAACGATAGGGCGCGAAATCCGGCACGCGTTTCTCGTTGAAGGCCGCCAGGCCCTCGCGTGCCTCAGGCGTGCCCAGGAAGAGATCGAGCGAGTCGAAGGAGAGTGTGCCGATGCCCGCGATGGCCTCGCTGTCCGCGTTGAAGGAGTGCTTGAGAACGCGCAGCGCGGTCGGGCTGCAAGCCAGCATCTCGTCAGCCCAGCGCCGCACCTCGTCGCGCAGCTCCGCCAGCGGCACCACGCGGTTGAGAAGGCCCCAGCGCTCCATGGTAGCCGCGTCGTACTGACGACACAGGTACCAGACCTCGCGCGCACGCTTCTCTCCGAGAATGCGTGCCAGATAGGCGCTGCCGAAGCCCGCGTCGAACGAGCCCACGCGAGGACCTGCCTGTCCAAAGCGCGCGTGCTCGGCCGCAATGCTGAGATCGCAGATCACGTGCAGCACGTGTCCCCCACCGATGGCCACGCCGTTCACGGCCGCGATCACGGGCTTGGGCACATCGCGGATCAGCCGGTGCAGGGTCTCGACCTCGAAGAGCCCGCTCTCCGTCGGACCGTAGTCGCCCGTCTCCTGACGCTGCTTCTGGTCGCCACCCGCACAGAAAGCCTTGTCACCGGCACCGGTGAGGGCGATCACGCCTACCGTACGGTCGGCCCAGGCGGCCTTGAAGCAGCGGATGAGCTCGTCGATGGTGTGTCCCGTAAACGCGTTGTAGCGCTCGGGCCGATTGATCGTGATCCAGGCAAGGCCGTGATCGACCTCGTAGATAACGTCGGTCAGCTTATTGGGGTCCAT
>SMWZ01000029.1 GCA_004356455.1 Deltaproteobacteria bacterium | reverse complement strand
TCGCCGATAACGTGCTAGCAGGGCGCCGACGACGTCCGGTGCCCGCGCGCAGGCGAGCGTAGCTCGCCGATAACGTGCTAGCAGGGCGCCGACGACGTCCGGTGCCCGCGCGCAGGCGAGCGTAGCTCGCCGATAACGTGCTAGCAGGGCGCCGACGACGTCCGGTGCCCGCGCGCAGGCGAGCGTAGCTCGCCGATAACGCGCTAGTGACGACTCTTGCGGCGGCGGCGCTTCTGGTATCGCTGCACCGCGCGGTTGTGCTCGGCCAGCGTAGCCGAGAACTGGTGTGTGCCGTCGTTCTTGGAGACGAAGTAGAGATAGCCGACCTTCTCCGGGTTCAGGACGGCACGGATCGAGGCCATCGATGGACTGGCGATGGGTCCCGGCGGAAGCCCGCTGCGCGTGTACGTGTTGTACGGGTTATCCGTGCGCAGGTCGCGCGAACGGATATTGCCATTGAACTCGCCGTGGGTGTAGATGAGCCCGTAGATCACCGTGGGGTCGGACTGGAGGCGCATTCCACGTCGCAGGCGGTTGTGGAAGACGGCGGCGATACGCGGCCGCTCGGCGCCGACAGCGGTCTCCTTCTCGACGATCGAGGCCAATGTCACCACCTGGTGCAGGGACATTCCCGAGGTCGCCACCTGCTCGCGGTCGGCGTCGGCAAAGCTCGCCTGAAACAGCTCGAACATTGCGCGCAGGACCTCCTCGGCGGGGGTATCACGACGGAAGCGATAGGTCTCGGGATAGAGGTACCCCTCGACCGTTTCTGCCTCGAGACCCAGTGAGCGCACGAACTCTGTGTCCCGACCCTTCTTCGCGAAGGAATCGGCATCGGTGATGCCCGCGGCCTCGAGCCGCTCTGCGATTTCGTTCAGCCGCAACCCCTCGGGCAGGGTGACAGCGTGAGTCTTGACCGCGCCCGAGACCAGCAGCTCGAGGATCTGCAGGGGTGTCATGCTGGGAGCGAGATCGTATTCACCGCTCTTGACCTCGCGGTCGAGGCCTAGCACCCGCGCGAAGGCCACGAGCACGCCGGGACCGAAAAGAGCGCGATCCGGCAGCAGCTGCTCGGCATCGAGCCGGTGCGCGACCGAGCGCAACGACTCGCCCGCCTCTACCCGGAAGAGCTGGCTCGCGTCGTCGGATCGAGCGGGGGTCCAGAGGCCGCCCAAGCTCCAGCCCAGCGCCACACCCAGCGCCGCCAGCGCAAGGAACGTGCTGATCAGCAGCTGTCGCCTCAAGACGGCGCTCTCTCGATGTAGGTACGCAGGATGATTGCGGCCGCGATCGAATCGACGCCCTTGCGCCGTCGGGTTCCTGTCTCCCTCAGCACGCGCTCTGCCTCAAGCGTCGTCCAGCGCTCATCCAAGAACTCCACCGCCACCCGGGTTCGCTCGGCCACGGCCTCTCCGAAGTCGCGCGCCCGCTCGGCCGCCTGCCCCTCGCGTCCATCGAGGTGGAGCGGCAGCCCGACCACGATCCGGCCGACCTCGTAGTTGGTCACGAGATCGGCGATGCGCTGAAGGTGCACGTCGTCGCCCGAACGCGAGCACTGGATGGTCTCCAGGGGCTGCGCGAGCATGCCGCTGGGGTCCGTGACGGCCACGCCGATCCTCCGCTCCCCGAAGTCCAACCCCAGCGTGCGCATGACGGGGAAAGTAGCAATCGTAGTCTGGCGGGTCAGGCTTGCGCAGCTGGGTGCCGATAAAGCGATGGCGATGGAATCGCCCACCGTACGCGAAGTGCTGCGCGCCGCGCTCGAGGATCCGGAGGGGGAGGTGCGCGAGGCGGCCGCGGCCGCCCTGGACCGGCTGGAGGAGGCCGGCGGCGTCGAGCGCTTGCTGGCTGCTTTCGAGTCCGAAGACCTGCGTCAACGCGTCCAGGCGGTCTACGGCCTGGGCCGAATGCGGGACCGTCGTGCGCACGAGGTACTGCTCTCGGCGCTCGAGGATTCCGTGGCCGACGTGCGGGCGGCCGCCGTACGCGCTCTCTGCGAATTCCCCCAGGCGAGCCTGATCGAGCCGCTGATGCAACGGCTCGAGGATCCGGAGTCGGTGGTGCGCCGCGCTGCGATCGAGGCCCTCGGCATCTGCGGCGATCCGCGCGTTGCGACCTTCCTCGAGACCACACTCGACGACCCCGATCCCGCGGTCGTACGCGACGTCCTGAACGCCCTGGCACGGCTGGGAGGCGCCCATCTCGAATGCATCCTGCCCTTCACCAAGCATTCCGACCCGAGCCTGCGCTCGGCGGCTCTGCGAGCGCTGCCGGAGGTTGCCGGCGCCGCCCAGGGCCCCTAGCCTGGATATCTCACCCGGTGGCCTACTGCGGCCGCCCACTGCACGCCAATCCAGGCTAGGCCCGCGCGCCCTTACGCGCGCAGGCTTTCCTCCAGGATCGTCCCCACATCGATGCCTTTGGAGAGCGGATCCACCGAAGTCACGATCCTGCGCTTCTCTTCCGAGGCCTGAGCGAGATCCACACGGGCGGTCTCCGCCAGCGGGACCCCATCGGGATCCATTACGAGCTCAACCTTGGGGCTGATCGCGTCCAGGGGGTTTAAGGCGATGACCACGGCGATCTCGCCCGTGGCCAGGCGCACCGTTTCACCCACCGGATAGGTGCCGAGCATGCGGATGAACTGCTCCACGAGGTCGGGCCGGTATGCGCTGCCGGCGCAGCTCTGAATGATGCGCACCGCCTCGCCGGGTTCGCGCGAGCGCCGGTAGGGTCGGGTGGAGGTGATCGCGTCGTAGCAGTCGGCGAGCGCGATCGCGTCGGCGAGAGGATGGATCTCCTCCGTTGCCAGGCGCTCCGGATAGCCCTTGCGGTCGAAGCGGATGTGATGTTGGAGGACCATTGTGCGAGCGGCGGGATCCATGCCCTGCATGCTCTCGAGGATCTCTGCGCCGAGTTCGGAATGGAGCTTGATCAGACGCATCTCCTCATCGTTGAGCCGCCCGGGCTTGCGGATGATGGTCTCATTGGTGCGGACCTTGCCCACATCGTGAAGTAGTGCTGCGATGCCGAAGGCGCTGAGTTCCGCCGGAACCAGCTCCAGCTGCAGACCCAGGGCGAGACAAAAGACCGCTACGTTCACCGAGTGGTTGTAGGTGTAGTCGTCATACGACTTCAACATCGCCATGCCCATGAGGGCATTCGGATCATCGAGCATGAGATCCCTCATTGAATCCACGACAGCCACGGCCGCGCGGGTCGAAGGAATTCGGCCCACCCGCAGCTCCGTCATGACGTTCATAATCATGCACAGCGATTCAGAATAGATCCGATGGGCGCGCACCTGCGAGTCGTCGGTTGTAGCCAGCTCGGTGTAGACGGCATGCTGGATGGCGTAGTTTTTCCAGAGGGCGGCGAGATCGTCCCCATCTTCGCTGTCTCCACCCGTCAGGATCTTCACGATCCCGAGGGCCTCATCGACCTCGATGCCGGGCTGGAAGGTAATGGATTCGATTCCTCGGCCCTGCAGACTCACGAAGAGATTACGCCAAGTAGTGTCGGTATCGTAGAAGGGAACTTCATCAAAGGCGAGCACGTCGTCGACTATGCCCAGAACGAGAGGGCGACCCGCTTGCAGCAGCTGGCTCAGCTCTCGTATGAAGTTTTGCAGGGGATTCTGGATTCCCGGATGGCCCTCGGGATAGAGTGCCGAGACCTTCAATGCACTTTGCAGGTGTGTGAGGCAGTCTGATGCGCGCTTCTTGTTCATCGCGTCTCCGCGCGCGACATTCGCTCAAGCGATTCGTGACAGGCCTTCCGCAGCGCGGGATCGGGGCCCACGGCGTGCTCGGCCAGCGCCATCGACGCGTCATCGCCCCCGATTCGCCCGAGCGCGCGTGCCGCCGCGATGCGCAGCGCTCGGGTGCGCTTGCGCCGAAGGAAAGTTTTGCGGCCCAAGACGTGCTTCAGGGGGGCCAGGGCCTCCGGGTTCCGTATGCGGCCCAGGCTGCGGATCGCCTCCCGCTGCTCGTTCTCGGAGTAGCGCGAGTTCGTATCCAGCATTTGAGCCAGGGCCTGCACCGCGGTGGGGCTGCGGGCCTCCCCCAGAGAGGCGATCACCACCGAGGTGAGCTCCGGAAGCTTGTTCGCGGCTTGCAGCAGACCCTGCAGCGCGTGCTCGGTTCCGATGCGCGCCAGCCCTCTCGCTGCCTCCTGCTGCAGATCGTTGTCGGGCTCCTGCAGCCGCTCGAGCAGGGCGTCCGTCGCGCGCGGGTTCTGCATACGGCCCAGCAGCCGCGCCGCTTGTCGCGCGCGCTCCGGAGAGTCCGACGCGACCTCCCTCACCATCACGGGGAAGGCGGTCTCCCCCATTGCGATCAGGACCGCGGTGAGCTGGCTCTGTACGATGTTGCTGCCGTTCTCGTAACGCGCCAGCAGGGTGGGTACCACACTCGACCCGAGACAGATGAGCGTCTGCGTGGCCTGCACGCTCGAAAGCCCGGTGCTGCTGCAGGCATGATCGATGACCAGGTCGAGCATGTGCGGACTCTCGGCCAGCTGGTGCAGCCAGCGCTCGGCTTCGGCGCGGAGCTCCGGCGTGCGTGCGCCCGGATCGGTGGCGTGGCGGCAGCAGACCAGCACGGCGCGGTAGCCGTCGGCGGCGTTGCCGGCTTCCGTCATGGCTACGACCCGCTCCTGGATGCGCGTCGCGAGCTCCTGGTACTCGCCACCCTGATCGCACTTCTCGAGCTCCGTCAGCAGCTGGATGAGCTCGCTGATGCTCTCCGAGCGCTGCTTCTCGGGCGTTCCCTGCGGGTGATCGGCGGGCGAAGCCCGCCTGCCCGCGCGGCGCGCCACTTCGTGCGCGCCTTGGGGTGCCGGGTCGGTGTCATCGTCGGGGTCGTCGGTCGGCGGGGGCTGGACGGGGAGCTGGGCGCGATTGGAGAGCTCCGCGAACTCCATCTCCGAGGTGGTAATGTGCCGCACGCCGGCGCGCAGTAGGCTCTGCTCCAATCCTCCCAGCTGTTCGAGCGACTCGGCGTTCTGGGCCAGGGCGTCGATCAACACCAGCAGCTCCTGGGCTTCGAGATCGCAATGGACCCGCAGCCGCCGCACGCGTCGCAGGCGCAGGGCCTTGGCGACGTCGTCGATGCCTGGCCCGCTGGCGGGCGTGCCGTCCGGCAGCAGCAGGCTTCCGCCGCGAAGCTCGAGCCGAAGCTCCTCCACTTTGCTCAGGCCCTCGTGCCAGACCGCCAGGGTACGCTCCAGGGTGGCCTTCAGGGTCGGGTGGGTGGGCGGATAGAACTGGCGTGCGCGCAGCGCGCGTGCCAGCTCGAGGAGCAGCGGAGACGCGGTCTCCTGCTCGAGGCTTGCCTCAGTCATGCAGCTACACCCGGGCGTAAAGGTCCCTCGCGACGCGCATCGGCTGCTGCAGGGGGCGGCTTGAGAAGGCTCAGCCCGGTCGTGGACGCTGGGCACCGCGCGCGCGGCCGGGCTAGCTTTTTCGGTTTTTTTTCGCTTTCTTGACAGGCGGGGGAGAGGGGACCTAGGCTCGGAACAACCGGCGGAATCGGCGGAAACCCCTGAAATCTAATGAGAAAATTGGTTCTCTTCGTGGCCACCGGAGCCGGCTCCGGCTACTCGCCCATCGCTCCGGGCACGGTAGGCTCGGGTGTGGGGCTGCTTCTCTACCTGCCGCTAGCGGGCCTGGGCGGGGCGACCTACGTGGCGGTCGTGGGCGGCATCGCGGTCCTGGGCGTGTGGGCGGCCGGGCGCGCCGAGCGCCTCTTTGGCCAGCACGACGATGGCCGGATCACGATTGACGAGGTCGCGGGGATGCTGCTGTCGCTGGCGTTTCTGCCCTGTCGACTCGATGTGGTGGTGGTGGCTTTTCTGCTGTTTCGTGTGTTCGACATCACCAAGCCTCCCCCCGCGCGCGCCGCCGAGTCCCTGCCCGGTGGGCTGGGCGTGATGACCGACGACCTGGTGGCGGGCCTCTACGCCAACGTCGTGGGACAGCTGCTCTGGCGTGTGGTCCTGCCGGGGGGGCTCGGGTGACGCGAGCGGACGCGTGGATCGTCACGATCGGCGATGAGCTCTTGCGGGGCGAGATCGTCGACTCGAACAAGTCGTTCTTCTCCGACCGCTTGCTGCGGCTGGATCTGGAGAGCGCCCGCCACGTGTCCGTGCCGGACGACCCGGCCGCGATCGAGGAGGTGCTACGCGAGGCCGCGTCCCGCGCGCGCGTCGTGCTGGTCTCGGGGGGCCTGGGGCCAACCCGCGACGACATCACCACCGAGGTTGCTGCGCGCGCGTTCGGCCGACGCCTGCTGCGCGACGCGGTGGTGCTCAAGGAGATCCGCGCCTTCTTCCACTCGCTCGGGCGCGAGATGGCCGCGAACAACGCCAAGCAGGCGGATTTCCCGGAGGGTGCCGAGGTGCTCCCCAACCCGCTCGGCACCGCGCCCGGATTCATGCTACAGGCGGAGGGCGCGCTGCTCTTCTTCACGCCCGGGGTTCCGCGCGAGCTCCAGCGCATGACCGACGAGGAGATCCTGCCGCGCATCGAGGCGCAGCTCGGCCGCGGAGGCGTGGTGAGGGCGCTGCTGCTGCGCACCTTCGGCCTCGGGGAGTCTACGCTCGATCACGAGCTGCGGGATCTGGCGCGCAGCGATCCCGACGTGACGCTCGGATTTCGCACGCAGTTCCCGGACAATCTGGTGCGGGTGCTTGTGCGTGCGGCCGATGAGGCCGAGGCGGAGAAGAAGCTGCGCGACGTAGTCGACCGCATCCACGCGAAGCTCGGCGAGCTTGTGCTGGGCGAGGGAGAGCGCCCGCTCGAGGAGATCGTGGGCGAGCTGCTGCGCGAGCGGCACCTTACCCTGGCCGTGGCCGAGTCCTGCACGGGCGGGCTCTTGACCAGTCGCATCACCGACGTTCCGGGCAGCTCGCAGTATCTGGTCGAGGCCGTGGTGAGCTACGCCGACGAGTCTAAGGTGCGCGAGCTCGGTGTGTCGGCCGCGGACCTTAAGGCGCACGGCGCCGTCTCGGAGCCCGTGGCCCAGCAGATGGCGGAGGGGGTGCGACGGCGCGCGGGCACCGACCTCGGGCTGGCCACGACCGGCATCGCGGGACCTGGCGGCGGCAGCCCGGAGAAGCCTGTGGGTACGGTGTGCGTCGCGCTCTCCGATGCAGAAGGGACTGTGGTCCGTCGTTACCAGCTCATGCGCGACCGTACCCGTAACAAGCTCCTGGCCAGCCAGCTGGCCCTGGACTGGGTCCGGCGCCGACTGCTCGGGCTCGAGATCGGGCAGGAGACCTTTCCGCGCCTGCGCGGCACGGGGGGAGGTGGTTCGTGAGCGCGGACCCCCTACGTAGCTTCCTGGCCGTGGATCTGGCGCCGCACGCGCGTGCCCAGGCCGCGCAGGTCATGGCGCAGCTGCGCCAGGGGGCGCCCGATGGCGTGCGCTGGGTGCCCGCGGAGAACCTGCACCTGACGCTCAAGTTCCTGGGCGACGTCGAGCCCGATCGTATTCCCAAGCTGATCGCCGCCTCGACCGCCAAGCTCGAGCGCGTGGGTGGGTTCGAGGTGATGCTCGGAGGGCTGGGCGCCTTCCCCAACGCGCGCCGCGCACGGGTGGTCTGGCTCGGTGTTCAGGCCGGAGGCCCCGAGCTCGCACGGCTGGCGCGCAAGCTGGACGCGGCCGCGGCCCGGATCGGCGTAGAGCGGGAGCGGCGGCCCTTCCGCACCCATCTCACGCTGGGACGCCTGCGTCAGCCCGCCCCGCTAGCGTTCAGCGCAGTTGCCTGTCCCGACGCAAAGCCTTTTTTCGTCGAGGAAGTCGTACTCTATGAGAGTCGGCTCTCCCCCACCGGTGCTTGCTACGTACCCCTGGCCCGTCTTCCCCTCCAGAGGGCGGAAGCTCAACCACCCAACTTTACCCCGGACACTTAGGAGAGAACGAAATGGCGCGAGAACAAACGGATCCCAGAAAGGCCAAGAGCCAGGCCATCGAGCTGGCGGTGGCATCGATCGAGAAGCAGTTCGGTAAAGGCGCCATCATGGTGATGGGCCGGGACGCGATCGATAGGGAGATGCCGATCATTCCGACCGGCTCCCCCTCGCTCGACATCGCGCTCGGTGTGGGCGGGGTGCCGCGCGGCCGCGTGACCGAGATCTTCGGGCCCGAGTCCTCGGGCAAGACGACGCTCGCGCTGCACGTCATCGCGGAGTCTCAGCGGCAGGGCGGCGCGGCCGCGTTCATCGACGCCGAGCACGCCATGGACGCGGCCTACGCGGCCAAGCTGGGCGTGAACATGGAGGAGCTGCTCGTCTCCCAGCCCGACACGGGTGAGCAGGCGCTCGAGATCGCGGACATGCTGGTGCTCTCGGGGGCGATCGAGCTGGTCGTGATCGACTCGGTGGCCGCGCTGGTGCCCCGGGCGGAGATCGAAGGCGAGATGGGCGACCACCATGTGGGCCTGCAGGCCCGACTCATGAGCCAGGCGTTGCGCAAGCTCGCCGGCAATCTCGCCCGCTCCGGCACGGCGATGATCTTCATCAATCAGATTCGGATGAAGATCGGGGTCATGTTCGGCAATCCCGAGACCACATCCGGCGGCAACGCGCTCAAGTTCTACGCCTCGGTGCGGCTCGATGTGCGCCGCATCGGTCAGATCAAGGATGGCACCGAGAGCATCGGCAACCGAGTGCGCGTGAAGGTGGTGAAGAACAAGGTGGCGCCCCCGTTCCGTCAGGCCGAGTTCGACCTCATGTTCAACGAGGGCATCTCCCTCGTGGGGGACCTGCTGGACCTGGCGGCGGAGGCCGGGCTGCTCGAGAAGAGCGGGACCTGGTACAGCTTCGAGGGCACGCGCATCGGGCAGGGACGGGAGAACGCCAAGCGTTTCCTGAAGGAGAACCCGGAGACCCTCGACCGTCTCAAGGAGCTCGTCTACGCCCACGCCGGAATCAAGCGGAAGGTGCCGGTGGAAGCCGAAGACGGGAAGAAGGGCTAAGCAAGGGGTCCCAGGGCGGTCCGTATCTGAACACCTGTTCCTGGCGCCCGGGCCACATTCCTTTCTGTGCCGGATTTCGTCCGGAGATTTTGGGCCTCGGGACTTGGCCCGATACATCAAGAAATCAGTCAGTTGGGTCGATCCACCCGCAAGCTCCGACTGCGTCGGCAGGAGAGCAGATGGCGGATGTGAAGCTCAACGACATTCTGAGGCCTGCGGTCACAGGCGAGGCATCGGATATCCACCTCAAGGCGGGTCTGCCGCCCCTGTTCCGCATCGATGGGGCGCTGGTACCGCTCAAGAGCAAACGACTGACGGGCGAGCAGCTGGAGCGCATGCTCGCCGCCATCATGACCCCCGTCCAGAAGGCTCACTTCGACAAGTTCCACGAGGTGGACCTGGCCTACTCCATCGCCGGGGTCGGTCGCTTTCGCGTCAACGCCTTCAGGCAGCGGGGCACGATCGGGATCGTCTTCCGCGTGATCCCCTTCGGCGTGAGGACCCTTCAACAGCTGGAGCTGCCCAAGATTTTGGAGCGGATCGCCCTGGAGCCCCGGGGGCTGATTCTGGTGACAGGCACGACCGGATCCGGCAAGTCGACGACACTGGCCGCCATGATCGACTACATCAACACCCACAAGACCTGCCACATCATGACGATCGAGGATCCCATCGAGTTCCTCATCCGCGACAAGCGCTCGATCATCAATCAGCGCGAGATCGGTGTGGACACCACGGGCTTCGCGCGCGCCCTGCGCGCAGCCCTGCGCCAGGATCCCGACGTGATCCTGGTGGGTGAGATGCGCGATTACGAGACCATCGAGACCGCCATGACGGCGGCCGAGACCGGGCACCTGGTGATGTCCACCCTGCATACGATCGACGCCGCCGAGACCATCACCCGCATCGTCTCGGCCTTCCCGCCCCATCAGCAGGTCCAGGTCCGGCACCAGCTCGCGAGCATCATTTCGGGGATCGTGAGCCAGCGCCTGGTTCCGCGAGCCGATGGCAAGGGCCGGGTTCCGGCGGTCGAGATCATGGTCTCGACCGCGCGCATCCGCGAGTGCATTGCGGACCCGGAGCGTAACAAGGAAATCCCCGACGCGATCGCGAAGGGGTTCACGACCTACAGTATGCAGACCTTCGACCAATCGCTGATGTCGCTGCTCAAGCGCGGACTCGTCAAGTACGAGGACTGCCTGCGCTACGTCTCGAACCCGGACGACTTCGCGCTGCGTTTCAAGGGCATCTCCGCCACCTCGGACGGCACCTGGGAGGACTTCGAGAAGTCGTCCGAGGACTCAGAGATCAACATCACCGAGGACCCGAGCCTCAAGGTCGATCGCTTCTGAGCCGGGCTACTGATTAGCGGCAGGCCGGGCTGCTGGTATCCTCTCTCGCGATGACCGGCAGCGAGCTGCGAAAAGTGTTCCTGCGCTTCTTCGAGGAGCGGGACCATCGCGTGGTGGCCTCGGGCTTGCTCGTGCCGGAACGCGATCCCACGCTCATGTTCACCAACGCGGGGATGGTGCAGTTCAAGCGCGTTTTTCTGGGCGAGGACGTGCGCGACTATCGACGCGCCGCCAGCGTTCAGAAATGCATGCGCGTTTCGGGCAAGCACAACGATCTCGAGCACGTGGGCCGTACGCCGCGGCACCATACGTTTTTCGAGATGCTCGGGAACTTCTCCTTCGGCGACTACTTCAAGAAGGAGGCCATCCAGTACGCCTGGGAGCTCCTGACCGGCGTTTTCGGCATCGACAGCGATCGTCTGGTGGTCTCCGTCTTCCGCGATGACGACGAGGCGTTGGCGCTCTGGCGCGACGAGATCGGCCTGCCCGAGAAGCGGATCTTCCGGCTCGATGAGAAGGAGAACTTCTGGCAGATGGGGGAGACGGGCCCCTGCGGTCCGTGCTCGGAGATCCACCTCATTACCGACCCCGAGGCCTTCCGTTCCGGCGGCGATCCTTCGGGTGAGGGTTTCCTCGAGCTCTGGAACCTGGTCTTCATGCAGTTCGACCAGACCGCGCAGGGCGAGCGCAAGCCGCTGCCGAGCCCGTCGATCGACACGGGCATGGGCCTCGAGCGGCTGACCGCGATCCTGCAGGGCGTGGAGAGCACATTCGACACCGACCTGTTTCAGCCCTTGGTCCGGGAGATCTCTGAGATCTCGGGAAAGGGCTACGGCGCTGGTCCCGAGTCGGATATCTCTCTGCGCGTGGTTGCGGATCACGCGCGCGCGTGCACGTTCCTGATCGGGGATGGCGTGCTACCTCGAAACGAGGGTCGGGGATACGTGCTGCGTCGCGTGCTGCGCCGGGCAGCCCGACACGGAGTGCTGCTTGGGCTGGAGGAGCCCTTTCTCTACCAGGTGGCGGGTCGCGTCGTGGAGAGCATGGGCGATGCCTACCCGGAGCTGGTCGAGCGGCGACCTTTTATCGAGGAGACCATCCGACGTGAAGAGGAGCGCTTCCTGAAGACCCTCAGCCGGGGCCTCGAGCTGCTGGACGAGGAGGTTGCGAACGCGCGCCGGTCGCGGCGGCGACGTCTGGCCGGCGATGTTGTGTTCAAGCTCTACGACACCTATGGGTTCCCGGTGGACCTCACCGAGGACATCCTGCAGGGCCACGAGCTCGACTACGACCGCGATACGTTCGAAACCTGCATGCGCGAGCAGAGCGAACGTGCGCGCGCGGCCTGGAAAGGCTCAGGGGAGAGCGCGCCCGCCGAGCTTTACAGCGCCATCGCCGGGCGCACCAAGCCCGTGTTCGTAGGCTATGAGCAGCTCGAGACGCACGCGCCGCTGGCCGCGCTGATCCGTTCGGGCGAGGAGGTGACCGAGGTCTCCGAGGGAGAGTGGGTGGAGCTCGTGGTCGATGCCACACCCTTCTACGCGGAGAGCGGCGGCCAGGTGGGCGACGTGGGCGTGATCGAGGGACCCGGGGGCCAGGTCGAGGTCGAGGACGTGCACAAGGTGGTCGACGATCTCGTGGTGCACGTGGGTCGCGTGACGTTGGGCACGCTTCGGCGCGGCGAAGAGGTTCTGCTACGGGTCGACGCCGAGAAGCGGGCGTCGAGCGTGCGCAACCACTCCGGCACGCACCTCTTTCACTGGGCGCTGCGAAGGGTGCTGGGTCGCCAGGTCACCCAGGCCGGCTCGCTCGTCGGCCCGGAACGGCTGCGCTTCGATTTCACCCACGACCGTCCCCTAGCCGAGACCCAGATCCGGGAGATCGAGGACCTCGTCAATGACTTGATCTTCCGTAACATCCCGGCGCGGGTGGAGGAGAAGTCATACACGCAGGCCCTCGAGGACGGTGCGATCGCGATCTTCGAGGAGAAGTACGGGGACCTGGTTCGGGTCGTGAACTTTGGTCCTTCGACGGAGCTGTGTGGCGGCACGCACGCTCGCGCCACGGGCGAAATCGGATGCTTCCGGATCCTCGGACAGTCCGCGATTGGCGCCGGCGTGCGGCGGATCGAGGCGCAGACGGGCTTCGGCGTGATCGAGCACGCGCGGCAGCAGGGACAGACGCTGCACCGGCTTGCTGAGCTGTTGCGGGCGACGCCCGCGGAGCTGCCGGAGCGCGTCGGTCGGCTGCTCGAACGTCAGCGCGAGCTGGAGCGGGAGCTCGAAAAGGTGCGCGCGCAGCTCCGCAGGGGTGGCAGCTCCGACCCCATGCAGCAGGTGGAGGAAATCGGCGGCCGGCGTGTGATCGCGGTCGAGGTTGCCGACGCGAACCCCAAGGAACTGCGGGGCCTGCTGGATGAGCTCAAGCAGCGACTCGGGTCGGGAGTCATTCTGCTGGCGACGCGCCAGGGGAGCAAGGCGACCCTCGCGTTGGGCGTGACCTCCGATCTCACATCCGAATGGAAGGCGGGCGAGCTGATCAAAGACGTCGCTCGCATCGTGGGTGGCACGGGCGGTGGGCGGCCGGATTTCGCCCAGGCCGGCGGACCCAAAGTCGATGCGATTCCCCAGGCGCTCGAGCGTCTACGCGATCTGCTCGCGGGCTAGTGTTCTGTTCCGGGAGTTCCGACGCAGTTCTCGCGGCCGACGCGCCGCGCTATCAAGGCGCGCGAGCGCGGCGAATCCCTAGCCTGGATATCTCGCCCGGTGGCCTACTGCGGCCGCCCATTGCACGCCATCTCGGCCCATGCTCGGCCTCGGCTCCTCAACCTATTGTCCAATACGTTTCCGGTGCCTCGGCCTGCGCGCGGCCCGATCTGACGCACACTTGGCACCCTCGCTACGGCAACCCGGTGAGAAATCCAGGCTCACTTCGGCAAGCGCGTGCAACGCCGCAAGCGCGGATGCAGCGGTCGCCGAGCATGCGAGCGAACTTCCGGAACAGGATACTAGGCGCTCAGCTGGCTTCCTTGCGGGCGTTCCAGAGGTCCTCGCCGAACTCCCTGAGCTCTTTCCGGTCGTTATTCCGAAGCCCGCCCGGGGGACGCGCGTCCAGCGCTTGCTGGTAGATTCGCTCGGCCTCGGCGTACAGCTGCAGACCCATCAGCGAACGGCCCAGACGAACCAGGGTCGTTACGCGCTCGCTGTGATCCGGATACATCTCCAGCGCCTGGCGGTAACGTCGCGAGGCCGCATAATAGTCCCCGCGGCGGTAGTAGAAGTCGCCGACCTCGATGTCGTGGCGGGCCAGCTGGTCGATGGCCTGGCCGAGCCGTACGCGCGCATCGTCCGCGTGCTCCGAGTTGGGATAGCGGTCGAGCAGCACACGAAACTGCGCCAGTGCGTCCAGCGTCGGCGTTTGGTCCCGACCGACGTCGCCGATCTCCTCGAAAGAGCACATCCCGTGGCGGAAGATGGAGTAGGGGACCTGGGGATGCGTGGGGTGGAGCTCGACGAAGTCCTGGTAGTAGCTCGCCGCCTCCTCGTAATGTCCCTGCTGGAAGTGCACGTCCGCGAGCTTCAGCTCCGCCAGCGTGGCGTAGTCGCTGTAGGGATAGTTGTCGATCACCTCCTGGAAATACTCGATCGCGCGTGGATAGTTCACATCGTGAAAGAAAAGGAAGACGCGCTGGCCCTCGAGCAGCTCCAGCCCGCGCCGGTAGTAGCTCTCGGCCGACGGAATCTCCTCGTCCGGAGGCGCGCTCGCGCAGCCCGCGGCCACGATCAGCCCCAGCACGAAGATCACCCCCCAGTGTCGGTGTTTTTCCCTAAGTAGTTGATCTATCAACGGTTTTATCAACTTAAGCCAGGCGGGTGGGGTTGTCAACGCAGACGGGCATGAGGCGGTAGCCGTTGTTAGACTCTTTCGCCCGCCACCCGGGGATCGGGCCGAAAGGAGTGAATATGACGGCTGCGAAAGCGCTGGATAAGCGCCTTCAGGAGCGGGAGTTGCGCCAGGGCCAGCTTTCACGCAAGGCGCTCGAGGCGTCTGTGCAAGCGCTTCCCGACCTTGCCTCGAACGTGCACCAAGCGGACGACGACGAGCTCGCGCGTCTGCGGGAGGAGCTCGAGGACGAGCAGCGCAACCGCTCCAAGCGCATCGAGCGGGCGCTGCTGGAGCCGAACGAGCCGCCGCCGCCGCCGCCGCCGGTCGTTCCGATCGAACCCGAGGCCTGAGGCCAACAACGTGATCAAGGCTCGACTCGGGGCCGACTTCGACCGCGTTGTGCTGGGCGTGTTCCCTTTTGTCTCGCGGATTCGGGTTCGCCCCGACACGCTCACCCTGCTGGGGGTGAGTGTGTCCCTGCTGGCAGCCGCTCTGTTTGCCACGGGTCATCTGGTCTGGGCCGGCCTGGCGCTCGGGGTGGCAGGCTTCTTCGACTTGATCGACGGGGTCGTGGCGCGTTCCCAGGGCTGTTCCGGTACCAGTGGTGGCTTCTTCGATTCCTCGATGGACCGCCTGGCCGATCTCTTCGTGTTCAGCGGCATGGCCCTCGGCATGGCGCTGAGCGGAGATGCCTTTGGCGTGCTGCTGGTGTGCTGGGCGCTGACCGGATCGGTCATGACGAGCTACACCCGCGCCCGGGCCGAACGGCACCTGGCTCATTTCAGTATCGGCTTCATGGAGCGCGGCGAGCGCATGGTTTTGATCATTCTGGGTTCGCTCACGGGCTGGCTCGAGCTGGCGCTGTGGGGCGTCGCGCTCGGAGCGACCGTGACCACGGTCCAACGCCTGGTGGTGGCGCGCCGCCTGCTGCGGGAGCTCGACCGCACAGGCGAGGATCCGACCCGGGCCGACGTTACGTAGGTGGGATCCGAGGAGGAGAGCGAGCGCGGCTTCCAGCTGGTGGGGGATCCACAGGAGTCGGCCTCGGCCGCGCCACCGGAGTCAATGACGTTCGGGGCCTTCGTGCTGTCCCTCTCCACCTCGGCCGCCGTCCACCTGGGCTTGGTGCCGAGCGCGGAGGGTGGTGAGGCGCCCGCCCCCAACCTGGAGCTGGCGCGCCAGACCATTGATATCCTGGAGATGCTGCACGTGAAGACCCAGGGAAACCTGGAGCCCGAGGAGCTGCATCTGCTGGAGAGCGTGCTGCACGATCTCCGCCTGCGCTACGTCGAGAGCCACGAAAAAGAGCGCTAGCGGCTAGTGTCCTGTTCCGGAAGTTCGCTCGCATTTTCGGCGGCTGCTGCAGCCACGCTCGTAGCGTTGCACGCGCTCGCTGAAGCTACGGATTTGCCTCGCTCTCGCGCCTTGCGAGCGCGCTGCCTCGGCTGCAAGAATTGCGTTGGAACTCCCGGAATAGAACACTAGATGCTCTCGCTCCGGGCGCCGGCCAAGCTCAACCTGGGGCTGCGCATCCTCGCGCGCCGCGCCGATGGCTACCATGAGATCGAGACCGTGTTTCTGCCGCTGCGCCTCTTCGACGAGATCGCGGTGGAGTGCAGCGAGACGCCGGGCATACAGCTGGACGTGCGGGGGGCCCTACTCCCGACCGATCGCCGGAACCTGGCTGGGCGTGGCGCCGAGCTGGCCTGCCAGGCCACCGGACTCGAGCCCGCGCTGAAGATCCGCCTGGAGAAGCGGATCCCCATCGCCGCTGGCCTGGGAGGGGGCTCCTCTGATGCCGCCGCTCTGATCCTGGCGGTCGAAGAGCTCTCCGGGAAGTCGCTGGACGCCGCGACCCGACAGGGGCTGGCGCTCCAGCTCGGGGCGGACGTCCCCTTCTTCCTGGATCCCCGCCCCGCCACGGGGCGGGGCGTGGGAGAGCGGCTCGAGCCCATCCCGGGGGTTCCGGAGCTATGGTGGCTGCTGCTGCTGCTGCCCTTCCCGATCGCTACGGCCGCTGCCTACCGGGCGGCCTCCGCCGAATTGACGCTCCCGCGGGATGGATCTAGTATCGCGTCGCTCCTGGGGCCTTCCGGGGTGATCTCCTCGCCGCTCAATGACCTCGAGACAGCCGTGGCGCGGCGCCACCCGGAGATCGGGGCCGCGCGGCGCGCATTGGAGCGCGCGGGCGCGACGGTCACGGGGATGAGCGGCAGCGGACCCACGGTGTACGGGGGGTTTCCGGATCGGGCGGCAACGGAGCGGGGGGCAGCGATCGTTAAGCTGCCTCGAGGAGTGGAGACAAGAGTGGTGAGCTCCCCCGGGAGTGACTCCGGTAACTGGGGATGGGGCGTCGCCAAGTGGTAAGGCAACGGGCTTTGGACCCGTCATTCGCAGGTTCGAATCCTGCCGCCCCAGCCAGGCCGGCAAGCTCAGGCAGGCCGACGCGGGGAGGTGGGGGAGGGCAAACGAGGCAGCCATGACCCGAACCGTCAAGATCTTCACGGGGAATGCGAACGCACGTATGGCCCAGGCGATCTGTGACTACCTGGACGTCGAGCTCGGTCAGGCCGAGGTGAAGCACTTCAGCGACGGCGAGACCAGCGTCGAGCTCGGAGAGAACGTTCGGGGCATGGACGTGTTCGTGATCCAATCGACCTGCGCCCCGGCCAACACCAACATCATGGAGTTGCTGATTCTGCTGGACACGCTCCGTCGCGCCTCCGCCAAGCGCATCACCGCCGTGATTCCTTACTACGGTTACGGGCGGCAGGACCGCAAGGTGAAGCCCCGCTCGCCGATCACCGCCAAGCTCATGGCCGACCTCATCACCACCGCAGGGGCGAGTCGGGTGCTGTGCCTGGACCTGCACGCGGGACAGATCCAGGGCTTCTTCAACATCCCGGTGGACAACCTCTTCGCCATGCCGGTCCTGCTGGACGAGGTGCGCAAGCTCATTCCCATCGGCGAGCCGGTGACGGTGATCTCGCCGGATGCGGGAGGCGTGGAGCGCGCCCGCGCGTTCGCGAAGCGGCTGAATGCGGAGCTTGCGATCGCCGACAAGCGGCGTGAGAAACCCAATGTGGCGGAAGTGATGCGGATCGTCGGTGATGTCAAGGATCGGACCGCCGTCATTGTGGACGACATTGTGGACACGGCCGGATCGCTGACGAAGACCGCGCGGGCGGTCATGGAGGGGGGTGCCACCCGTGTCATGGCCGCGATCTCGCACCCTGTGCTCTCAGGGCAGGCGGTAAAGGAGATCGAGGAGTCCCTCCTGGACAAGGTCGTGATCACGGACACGATTCCGCTGCGGCCCGAGGCGGAGACCAGTGAGCGCTTCGCGGTAACGACGGTCTCGCCTCTCCTGGGTGAGGCGATCCGGCGCATTCACAATGAAGAATCGGTGAGCTCGCTCTTCGTATAAGGGCAGGTTCTGGGGAGACGAAGCGTGCAGAGGCTCAAGCTCGAAGTCAGCGTACGTGAGGCAGCCGGCCGGTCGGCGCTGCGCAAGCTCCGCGCGCAGGGTGCGGTTCCCGCCGTCCTGTACGGGACTGGCGTCGAGGCCCTGTCGCTGGTGATCGACGGGCGGAGTCTGGAGCGCGTGCTGCGTACGGGGGCCAACACCTTGCTCGACCTGAGAGGGCCGAAAGAGGTCAAGGGCAAGCTGGCGCTGCTCAAGGAGGTCCAACGGGATCCGGTATCGCAGCGCTTGCTGCACTGTGATGTCTACGCCGTAGACGCCAAGAAGAAGCTGCACGTCTCGGTCCCGTTCCACTTTGAGGGCAGGCCCCGCGGGGTCGAGCAGCAGGGAGGCATCTTCGAGACGCCGGCCATGGAGATCGATGTCAGCTGTCTGCCGTTCTCCATCCCCGACAAGATCTCCATCGACGTGTCGAACCTGGAGATCGGAGACACTATCCACCTGCGGGACATCGAATTGCCCAAGGATGTGGAAGCGCTCGCGGACGGCTCCTTGACAGTGGCTCAGGTGAGCGCACCGCGCGTGGAGGCAGTCGCCGAGCCCGAGGCGCCCGCGGAGGGCGAAGAAGCGGCAGCGGCAGCGACGGAGGAGGGGGCGACGCCTGCGCCCACTGAAGAGGAGGCGGGCGCTGCCAAGCCGGCCAAGTAGGCGCGCCCCATGGGATGCGTCTGATTGTCGGCCTCGGGAACCCCGGAACCCGGTATCGGGGGACTCCGCATAACGCGGGCTTTCTCGTTTGCGACCGGTTTGCGGAGCGACACCATATGGCTGGGGAGAACAGGAAGTTCCAGGGTTCGTTTCGCAGGGGCCGCGTGTACGGCGAGGACATTGGGCTCTTGAAGCCCGAGACGTACATGAACCTCTCGGGCGAAGCCGTACGGGAGGCCGTGCGCTACCTCCCGCTCGAGGGCGAGGACATCATTCTGGTTTTCGACGACATCGATCTATCCCGAGGGTATGTTCGCATCCGGCCGCGTGGCGGCTCGGGCGGACACCTGGGAGTCGAGTCCGTCATAGACCATGTCGGCACCGGAAGTTTCCCGCGTGTCCGCATTGGGGTGGGGCGGCCGGCGGGCCAGCGCCAGGCCGCAGACCACGTGCTTGCACCCGTTCGCGGTGATGAGAAGCAGCGACTTTCGGAAACAGTTGATCGAGCCGTCGAGGCTCTGGACACGATACTGGAAGACGGAATCGACGAGGCGATGAACCGGTTCAATGGTCTCCCGCCTCTCGGCCAAGAAGAAGAGGAGGGGAGGGCATGAATGAACCGCTGATCGCAGTGGCAGCGGCCGGAGTTCTGGCTTTGATCTTTGCCTTCTGGCGGGCACGCGTCGTAGCGCGAGCCGATGCCGGAACGGACGAGATGATCGAGATCGCGGGCTATATCCGTGAGGGTGCCATGGCCTTCCTGAATCGCGAGTACCGGGTCCTGGCGATCTTTGTGCTGGTCGTTGCTGGACTGCTCGCCGCGGTCAACCTCCCGCGCGGGACCTCGCTGGTCGCAGTCTCCTTCATGGTCGGCGCGGTTTGCTCCGGGCTGGCGGGCTTTTTCGGCATGCGTGTTGCGACGCTTGCGAACGTGCGCACCGCCGCCGCCGCTCGCCACTCGATCGCCAGGGCGCTCGACGTGGCGTTCACCGGCGGCAGCGTCATGGGCATGTGCGTGGTCGGGCTCGGCGTGCTCGGGCTCTCGGGCCTCTTTCTGATCTACGTCAACACCATTGGTAGCGACGTGACCAGTGTCACGGGCAAGGTGCTCGCGATACTCTCGGGCTTCAGCCTGGGCGCCAGCTCCATCGCGCTCTTTGCGCGCGTAGGCGGGGGGATCTATACCAAGGCGGCGGACATCGGCGCGGATCTGGTTGGGAAGCTCGAGGCGGGCATTCCCGAGGACGATCCCCGCAACCCCGCCTCTATCGCCGACGCGGTGGGCGACAACGTGGGCGACGTGGCCGGGATGGGTGCGGATCTCTTCGAGTCCTATGTGGGCGCGATCATCGGGGCCATGATCCTGGGTGTGCCCTACGCCACGAGCCTCGGCGCAGCGGAGCCCCTCAACTACGTGGTGCTGCCACTGGTGCTGGCCGGACTCGGCATCGTCGTCTCGATTCTCGCGACCTTCCTGGTGCGGACCTCGGAGGACGGAAACCCGCAGGTGGCTCTCAACCTCGGAGTCTTCGGCTCGGCGATCCTCATGCTCCCTGTGGCCTATTTCGCGATCGACTACTTCGCGGACCAGGGGGCCCTGAACATTCTCGGCGCCATGGTGCTGGGTCTCTCCGGCGGCGTCGGTATCGCCCTCGCGACCGAGTACTACACCGCCAGCGGACGTGGACCCGTCAACGCGATCGCGGCCAGCTCGCTAACGGGCACGGCCACGAACATCATCGCGGGCCTCGGCATCGGCATGCAGTCGACGACGATCCCGATCATGGTGATCGCTGGCGCGCTGGTGGGCGCGCACGAGCTGGCGGGCCTCTACGGTATTGCCATGGCCGGCCTTGGCATGCTGTGCACCGTGGGCGTCCAGCTCGCGGTCGACGCCTACGGTCCGATCGCCGACAACGCGGGCGGCATCGCCGAGATGAGCCACCTCCCGCCCGAGGTACGCGCGCGCACCGATCAGCTCGATGCCGTCGGCAACACCACCGCCGCTATCGGCAAGGGATTCGCCATCGGCTCCGCGGCGCTCACCGCCCTAGCGCTCTTCAGCGCGTTCCGTACGCAGGCCCAGCTGGAACGGCTCGACCTGCTGAACCCGATCGTCATGGCGGGCGTCTTCGTCGGGGGGATGATCCCGTTTCTGTTCAGCTCGATGGCCATGAAGGCCGTGGGTGACGCCGCGGGCGAGATGATCGAGGAGGTCCGCCGACAGTTTAGGGAGATCCCCGGCCTGATGGAGGGCACCGCCAAGGCCGACTACCGGCGCTGCGTCGACATCTCCACCAGCGCGGCCATTCGCAGAATGATCGTGCCGGGGCTGCTCGCCGTCACCGTCCCCGTCGTCACCGGCTTCATCGGCAAGGAAGCCTTGGGCGGCCTCTTGGCCGGAGTCACCGTTTCGGGCGTGCTGCTCGCGCTCTTCATGTCTAACGCGGGTGGTGCCTGGGACAACGCCAAGAAGGTAATCGAGGCCGGTGAGCACGGCGGCAAGGGTAGCGAGGCCCACAAGGCCGCGGTCGTGGGTGACACCGTGGGCGATCCTTTCAAGGACACGGCGGGTCCGTCCCTCAACATCCTGATCAAGTTGATGGCGATCGTCGCGGTCGTGATCGCACCTCTATTGGTGTAATCGGACGAGGCGCCAGGCTGCCTGACCGTGATGCTGCGCGAGTCAGGATGCGTAACTCCACACAGCGACCTGTAATGACGGGACAATGAGTAGTCGGTGATCCCTGCGGGAAGGACGAACAAGCGCCCTCTTTAAGGGATTTCGCGGGCGCTCAAGCAGGGGCCGGCGTGCCTCGGCTCGGGTTGGCCGCCGCCGTAGGCAGCTGGAGTCGTCGAGAAGCTCTGCGCGCGGCCAACGCAAGTTTGCTAAACTCTGGCCCTGCTTCATCGTGCCTCGGTCCCCGCTTGGGTGGGGGCCCGCAGACCAAGGGGAACGTCGGTGCGTGAGTACGACCTCATCTACATCATTCAGCCAGATGCCACGCGCGAGCGTGAGGGGGAGATCCACGCCAAAGTGGATAGCTTCGTCTCCGAAGGCGGGGGAACGCATCTGCTTCGCGACGACTGGGGCAAGCGCAAGCTCGCCTACGAGATCCAAAAGTTCCAGAAGGGGCACTATTTCCAGCTCAGTTTCCTGGGAGACGGAGCCTTCGTGCCCGAGATGGAGCGGCAGCTGCGGCTCGACGTCGACGTGCTGCGTTTCCTCACAGTTCTGGCGAACGATAACGTGAAGGACATCGAAGCCCGCGTCACGCAGGCTCGAGAGTACGAGGCGGAGCAGGCGCGCCGCCGCGAGGAGCGGGAGCTCCTGGAGGCCGAACGCGCGGCGAGTGAGGCCGCCCAGGCTGCCGAGGCTGCGGCCGGCGAGCAGGCGGGCAGCGTGGACGGGCAGCTGGACGCAGGCGAGCTGGGAGCCGAGGACCAGGACAGCGACGCTAACCGTGAGGACGCAGGCTCCGAGGAACTCGAGACTGTCGCAGGGCAGGCTGAGAAGCCTATCCCGGAGGCTACCGCGGGGGATGACGCAGAGGCGAAGGGCTAGGGGGATGTATGGTCGAGATCGTCGTCAAACGGCCGATGCGCAAGCGGAAGCGCTCGGGGCGCAAAACTTTTTTGCGCCAGAAGGTCTGCCGTTTCTGTGCGGACAAGGAAATGAGCATCGACTACAAGGATGCAAGGACCCTGCGGATCTTCGTCACCGAGCGGCACAAGATTATTCCGCGTCGCATCAGTGGGAACTGCGCGCGCCATCAGCGCGGGCTGACGGTGGCGATCAAGCGCGCACGCCAGCTCGCGCTCATGCCGTTCACGTCTCAGCACAGCTGAGGGAGAGCGTTCGATGGCCGTAGAGGTGATCCTGACCGAAGACATCTCGACCCTCGGCAACGCCGGCGAGGTCGTGCGGGTGCGCCCCGGCTACGCCCGCAACTACCTGCTTCCGCAGGGAAAAGCCATGCTCGCCACGAAGGGGCGCGTGCGCGAGCTGGAGCACAAGCGGCGGGTGATCGAGGAGAAGATCCGCAAGGAGGTCGGCGGGCACGAGCTCGTAGCGAAGCGTCTGGAGCAGACCGAGCTCGAATTCCAGGTGCTGGTGGGTGCGGAGGGGAAGCTCTTCGGTTCGATCACGAACGCTGACATCGCGGGACGCCTGGGTGAGCAGGGCATCGAGCTGGATCGCCGCAAGATCGAGCTGAGTGAGCCCATCAAGCAGCTGGGGGAGTACAAGGTCACCCTCAAGCTGCACCGTGAGGTCAGTACCCAGATTCGTGTGAAGGTGGTCGCTTCAGACTAGAATCGCCTTGCGTACAGCGCGCCGATTCTTGTGGGGGGGTAGCTTGGCGCAGCCGGTCGAGACCAAAGAGAGCCTGAGGGCGATTCCCGTGGACCACGAGGCGGAGCGCGCGGTTCTCGGCGCGATCCTGCTGGATCACAACTCGCTGTTCAAGATCGAGGACAAGGTCAATGCCAGCTCCTTCGACCTACCGCGCCACCGCATTCTCTACGACGCCTGTCTGAGCCTGGCGAGCAAGCAGCAGGCGATCACCCTGATTACCCTGCGTAGCTTTCTCGAGGAACAGGGCGTGTTGGATGAGGTGGGGGGCGTCGGGTTTCTGGGGGGCCTGGTGGATGCGACCCCCACGGCCGCCCACGTCGAGCATCATGCGGACATCGTGCGCGAGAAAGCGCTGGCGCGGTCGCTCATCCGCACCTGTGAGCGGATCGCCTCACGCGGATACGAGGGCTCGACCTCGGTGGCCGATCTGATCGAGGAGGCGGAGCTCGAGGTGCTGCAGATCTCGATGGGCCATGCGGAGAGCGGCTTCTCGGGCGTGAAGGCCGAGCTCCAGGGCGCCTTCGAGTACATCGAGAAGGTGCAATCCGGCGAGGTCACTGGCGTGCGCATGGGCTTCCACGATCTGGACCAGAAGATCGGCGGGCTGCAGGGCGGCGACCTGGCCGTGATCGCGTCGCGCCCCAGCATGGGCAAGACCGCGCTGGCCCTCAACATCTCCCGCAACCACGCGCGCGATCAGGGCGGGTGCGTGGGGATCTTCTCGCTCGAGATGACCAGGCGGCAGCTCGTGGTGCGCTTGCTGATGAGTGAGGCCGAGGTCGACTTCTCCCGCTTTCGCGGAGGCGTTCTGGGAGACCGCGATATGCGCGCCCTCACGCGTGCGGCCAGTCAGCTCGAGGACGCCCGTATCTTCGTCGATGACAGCGCGCTGCTGACGGTGAGCGATATCGCCGCCAAGGCCCGACGGCTCGATCGCGAGGAGAAGCTCACGCTCATCATCGTCGATTACATCCAGCTGATACAGGGTCGGAAGCGGGATGAGCGGCGCGAGCAAGAGGTGGCCGAGATCAGTCGCTCGCTGAAGCTCCTGGCTAAAGAGCTCAACCTCCCCGTGATTGCCCTCTCGCAGCTCAACCGCGGGCCCGAGATGCGGCCCAACAAGCGGCCCATGCTGGCGGACCTGCGCGAGTCCGGTGCCATTGAACAAGACGCCGACGTCGTGATGTTTATCTACCGCGACGAGGTCTACGATGAGAACACCCCGGACCTGGGCATCGCCGAGGTGAACATCGCAAAGCAGCGGAACGGCCCGATCGGTACGGTCAGGCTCCAGTTCGAGGGCCGCTATACGCGTTTCAGCGATCTGTCCGCCCGCGAGGACGTGCCACCCGTCACAGCCGGCTTCGACCCCGAGGAGCCTCTCTTCTGATGGCAGAGGAGCCGTCTCTGCTCCTCCCACGTCCACTCACGCCCGGCTCGACCGTCGGTGTCTGTGCGCCCGCCGGTCCGGTCGACGAGAAGACTCTGGATGTGGGGATCCGCTGGCTCGAGGATGCGGGCTACGTGGTTCGCTGCGGCCGCCATCTGCGCGCCCGGCACGGCTATCTGGCCGGTACGGACGAGCAGCGGCTGGAGGATCTGCTCGAGCTGTGGCGGGCACCCGACGTGCGTGGAATCGTACTGGCGCGCGGTGGCTATGGGCTTCCGCGGATCCTGAGCCGCCTCGACCCGTCCGAGCTGCGCCGCGGGCGCAAGCTCGTCGTGGGCTACAGCGACGCGACTTCCCTCCTGCTCTATCTCAGGCGCCGCGCCGGGCTGGCCTCGGTGCACGGTCCTATGTTGGAGCAGCCTGACCTCACCCCGGGTGCGCGTGCGCAGCTGCTCGCGCTGGTTCGGGGTGAGGCGTCGGCGCTCGAGCCGCTCAAGGGTGCGGGGCTCGTGGGCGGCCGAGTTGCGGGTCCGCTCGTCGGAGGAGGGCTGGTACTCGTCGCGGGGAGCCTGGGCACCCCGTGGGAGATCGATACGCGCGGTGCGATCCTCTTCCTGGAGGAGATCTGCGAGCAGCCCTACGCGATCGATCGCCTGCTGGTCCAGCTGCGCGAGGCCGGCAAGCTGCGCGACGCCGCGGGTGTTGCGCTGGGGCAGTTCGTGTCCTGCGAGTCCGAGCGCTACCCTGAGACCAGCGTCGAGGATGTGCTCAGGGAGGTACTCGTATCCGAGGTGAAGGGTCCGGTCGTGGAGGACCTTCCGTTCGGGCACACCTTGGACCCCCGCTCGCTCGGGTTCGGCGTCCGGGCTGAGCTCGACGGCGACCGAGGAACGTTGACGCCGCTCGAGCCGGTCGTGGAGGGCAGAGATTGAAGCTGGCTGCCGTGCGCAGGAAGCTCGGACGCGTGGATCGCGCGCTCGAGAAAGCGATGGAGAAGGGCGAGATCCCCGGCGCTACGGTCGTCGCCCGTCGTGGAGACGCGCTGCGCTACGAGGGCGTCTTCGGCGCAGCCTGCCTCAGTCCGGAGCGGCACGAGACGCGCCCCAATACCATTTACGATCTCGCTTCCCTCACCAAGGTGATGGCCACCACGCCCGCGGTCATGCTGCTCGTGGCCGATGGGAAGCTCTCGCTGGATCAGCCCGTGGTGGACGTGCTGCCGGCCTTCGGCGAGCGCGACAAATCGGAGATCACCCTGCGCCACCTGCTGACTCACAGCTCCGGTCTGCGACCCTGGCGCGCCTACTACGAAGATCTGCTCGAGCGAGAACGGCGTCGGGGCGGGGTATGGCTCGCGACCGAGGCGGGCCGTGAGGGGATCGTAAGCCGCATCCTGCGCAGCGCGCCCGTGCATGATCCCGGGGAAGCTTCGGTCTACGGCGATCTCGGGTTGATCGTTCTGGGCGAGGTGGCGGCGGAGGCGGCGGGCGAGCCACTCGACTCCTTCTGCCAGCGTCGCATCTACGAGCCTCTGGCACTATCGGACACGCACTTCAATCCCGTGCCCTTTCGAGGTGAGCGCGCTCGCTATGCTGCGACGGAGCAATGCCCCTGGCGCGAGAAGGTGCTCTGGGGAGAGGTGCACGATGGGAACGCCTGGGCGATGGGCGGCGTGGCCGGACATGCTGGACTCTTCTCGACCGCAGCGGACGTCATGCGTTTCGCCGAGGAGATGCTGGCAGCCGAACGCGGCGAGAGCTCGGTCTTTCAGCAGCAGCTGGCGCAGGAGTTCTTCCGCCGGCAGGAGATTCCCAAGGGCAGCGACTGGGCGCTGGGCTGGGATACGCCCACAGCGGGACGGTCCACCTCGGGGAGCCATTTTCCCCGCCGCTCCATCGGTCACACGGGGTTCAGTGGCACGAGCCTGTGGATCGATCTCGTGAACGGAACCATCATCGTGGTGCTCTCGAACCGCGTTCACCTCGTGGCCAAGCGCAGCCGCTTCGAGCTTCGACCTCGGATTCACGATTTCATCTGGGAGGCGTTCGATGCCGCGTGATCTGCCGCCCATCGAGGGGATCCGGCACGTCCACCTGGTCGCTGTCGCTGGTACCGGCATGGGCACGCTCGCGTGCATGCTGGCCGACCGTGGCTTCCGCGTGACGGGGAGCGACATGGACACCTACCCTCCCATGAGCGATCTGCTGCGCGACTCGGGGATCACGGTCGAGAAGGGCTTTGCGGCCGACCACCTGCTGCGGGAGCGCCCGGACCTGGTCGTGATCGGGAACGCCGTGCACCACGACAACCCCGAAGCCCGCGCGGCTCTCGAAGCCGGCATCCCTTACCTCTCCTTCCCGGACGCTGTTCACCAGTTCTTCATGGGCGGAAAACACAGCGTCGTGATCTCCGGAACGCACGGGAAGACCACCTGCACCAGCATCGCGGGCTGGATTCTGGTGCACGCGGGCCACGATCCCAGCATCCTCGTCGGAGGTGTCGCCGAGAACCTGAACGGGAGCTTTCGCCTGGGCGAGGGCGATCACTTCGTCGTCGAAGGGGATGAATACGATACCGCGTTCTTCGATAAGACCCCCAAGTTTCTGCATTACGATGCCCGCAGCCTGCTCTTGACCTCTTGTGAGTTCGACCACGCTGACATCTACGACTCGATCGACCAGATCCAGGACGCCTTCCGCGAGCTCGTACGCAGCATTCCCGAGGACGGTCAGATCGTGGCCGCCACAGACATACCGGCGGTGAGCCAGATCGTGGCCGACGTGGCCGCGCCCGTGGAGGGCTACGGCTTCAAGGAGCCGGCCTTGTGGCGCGTGAGCGATGTCGCTTTCGACCCCGAGGGCACGCAGTGTACGGTGTGGCGGGGGGACAAGCGCATGGCCCGCATTCGCGCCCCCCTCTTCGGCCGCTACAACGTCGAGAACATGCTCGGCGCGGTAGCGCTCTGCCACGGGCTCGGAGTGGATGTCGAAGCGGCGGGTGAGGCTTTGAAGGACTTCCGCGGAGTGCGGAGACGCCAGCAGATTCGCGGCGAGGTAGGTGGCTTTATGGTGATGGACGACTTCGCTCATCATCCCACCGCCGTGAGCGAGACGGTCGCCGCGATGCGTTCGCGCTTTCCCGAGCGGATGCTCTGGGCCGTCTTTGAGCCGCGCACGTATACCAGCCGCCGACGCTTCTTTGAAGATGAGTTCGTGGAAGCCCTGGCCGGCGCGGACCGGGTGGTGATCGCAGGCGTCTTCCGCCCCGATCAGATCCCCCAGGGCGAACGCATGCGGCCCGAGAAGGTGGTTGAGGGTCTGCGCGCGCGCGGGATCGCGGCTGAGCATATACTGGAGGTGGACGAGATCATCGAGCATCTCGTTCGCGAGCGCTCGGGCAGCGACCTTGCCCTGATCATGTCGAACGGAGGCTTCGGGGGCATCTGGGACCGCCTCCTGGCACGTCTCCGCAAGCTCGAGGAGAAATAATGGCGGGCGATATCCAGGCCACCGCGTTGCGCAGGGGAACGAGCATCATCTACGAAGGCGTGCCGTATCGGGTCCTGGAGTTCGAGCATCGCACGCCGGGCAACAAGCGTGGCTTCGTCCAGACGAAGCTCAGGAACCTGCTCGACGGGACCCAGCGTGCGGTCAAGTTCTCCACCAACGATTCTGTGGAGCGCGCCATCGTCGAGGCGCGGGAGATGGACTACCTCTATCGAGAGGGGGACGGGGGTGTCTTCATGGATACCCAGACCTACGATCAGATCACCCTCGGGGCCGACATCTTCGCGGGCGCCTCACCCTGGCTCACCGAGGGCGTGCGCCTGATCGTCGAGGTGCTCGACGGTCGGCCGATCGGCCTGCAGCTTCCGAAGACGGTGGAGATCGGGATCAAGGACACGGAGCCCGTAATCAAGGGTCAGACCGCGGCGAAGTCCAACAAGCCCGCCACCCTGGACAACGGTATGACCATCCAGGTGCCCACCTTTCTCGAGCCAGGCGATCGGATCCGCGTGGATCCGGGCCAGCTGCGCTACGTCGAGCGCGTGAAGTAGCTAAGAACCTCCTGTGGCGGTACTTGAGCGCACGACCAGCGCGTAGACGCCGGCGAGCAGCACGTAGAGCAGACCCGCGGCTACGAGTGTGAACTTGGGCAGCGCGCAGGCCCAGGCGAGCAGGGGCCACGCGGCCGCGAGCGAGCCGAGTAGGAGCCGGATAAGCGCGTAGTTCTCGATGGCATCCAGTCCAGCCGCCACGGGTTGTGCCCAGGCCAATGCGATGCCTATGGCTGCGAGGCGTGCGCTTCGGTGCTGCAGTGCGCGCGCCAGGCGCACGCACGCCAGCGCGATCGAGGCCGAGTACAACACCAGGTAGAGGTAGTCGATGCCGAGGCTAAGGCCGGCGTAGATGCGGGCCGACGGATCCCACGATGTGAGCACGCTCTGTGACTGTGCGAGCGTCTTCGCCAGCTCGAAGGAGCCGATTCCGAAAGGCGCTGCGGCGGTCCTCAAGGGATAATCCAGCCAGGTCATCACGCCCGAACCGATCAGCGCGAGTACGATCAGCAGCGGGAGGGCTCGACGCTGTGAGGCGTCGGAGAGCCATCGGAAGGGGTGGGCGCTGCGCATCCGGTCCTCAAGCCCCGGCTGCGCGCGAGCCGCGCAGACGCATCCAGAGTCGGGCCAGCGGACCGCGCCGAAGGGCCCGCAGAATCGCGGGCAGCTCGCCCTGGTCGAAGTACATCCCGCGGCAGCGACTGCATTGGTCTACAGGTATGGCACGGATATAGGTCACGGAGAGCCGTCCCTGGCAGCGGGGGCAGAGCTCCAGGACCGACACGGCCCGCGAGCTCTCCCGAGAGGCCTCGGCCTGCTCCTGCGCTTGGAGCTCGGCTCGAGTTCTCGAGCGCCGGCTGAGCAGCGCCTCGAGCTCCCCCTCGTCCAGCCAGATCGCGTCGCAGGGTGCACAGTAGTCCAAGAGCACACCCCGGACGGGACGCTTCTGCATGCGACCCGCGCAGCGAATGCAATCCATCCTAGGCGGCGCCTCCGTTATCGAGGTATTCCTGACAGTCATTCCAGAGGTCTACGAGCTCGGCGAATCGGGTGGCCTCAGGCGTGGTCTCGCCTCCGTTGGGTACGGCCGCCGCCTCGGCCTCAAAGAGCTGATCCACGATGGACTCAACGACATCGGTGTCCAGGGTCACAAAGAAGAAGTCGGCCTCCGAGCCCGCCGCGTGAATGACGGGCTTCTCGATGGGCGGCTGTTCCAAGATCTCCTCCACCAAGCGAGCGTCCGGCGACCTGAGCCTGCGTAACGCACTCACGGTCTCTTCCAGCTCACCCCGTCGAAGCACATCAGGTCGAGCGCAGAGATCTCGGTACTTGTTCACATCCATGCGTGTCAGTCGTCTCGCCTACTTTGAACCCTCGGTTGCCTTGATGCTTTGCACCACCGAAACGGCCATCTCCGTCGACTCGCCCGTTGCGGTTGAGTACTCGTCTATGGCATCCAGCATCTGACCCGCTCTCAGCTGCTCCTCGATCTTCGAGCGCAGCTCGGGCGCCATGCTCTGCAGCAGCTCCTCTGCTCTCACCTCCAGCTCCTGCTTGCGGACGCGCTGCTCCGCGAGGAGCGCCAGGGTGCCCTCCTTCGGGTGCGGGAGCACGAGGTGCCAGCCGAGCTCATCCTGCCGGATCCATCTGATGATGGAGACCAAGGAGTACTGATCGCTCTTGAACTGGAGGGTCATGCTGTCCGTGGGCCGGGCTGGATAGTCGAACTGCCGGGCAAAGGGCAGGGCTTGGTCCTCCGGCACGCTGCTGTAGGTCACGACATGCTCCGCCGGGATCGTGTACGACAGATCCTTCTCGAGCAGGTCCTCGTAGTAGGCTTGAGTGGGCCCGCTGATCAGCGCGCGACAAGCGGGATGCAGCGTTCGCTCGAGCTGGTCCAGGTCGTCGGCGTTGAGCGCGGCCACGAAGGCGGCCACGAGCTCGTCCCTGGTCGCGTGCCCCGTCGCTGCCGGACTACACGAGACTCCGACCAGGAAGCAGATGGCCAGGATGGACCTGCGCATCTTGGCTAAGGCTCTCGGGCGAGAAGACCTCCCACGATGGCGGGCTTTCCGTTCACATCCGCGACCCTCGCCAGCACGCTGCCCGACGTGCTGAAGGCGGCAATGCTCTCGGCTTCACGCACGAGCAGGAGGGTATGCTTACTTCCCTTCGCGTCTGTGATCTCGAGCCGAACCATCCCGTCGGAGACAGGGGTGGCCGTCAGGATCTCGCCATTTGGGCCATAGGCCGTGATCGGGTTGCGTCCGCCCCAGAACTCCACCGAGTTGGCCAAGACCAGATCAACCCCGAACGAGATCAGGTAGATCGGGACGATGGCGAAGACCAGAAAAGCGAACCATTGGATCCACTTATCGTGAGAGATCGTCCTGTTAAAATCGTAGACTTTCTCGGTCAGCTGGAAGGTGCCGAAGCAACCTCCAGCGAACGTCGGGACCATGCCAACTAGCACTGCGGCCGCGATGATGGCCCTCGCACGAGTTTTAAAGTATTGAATCCTCATTCGTCCCCTCGCTCGAGCCGTTCTCTGCTCATGCGAATTAAAGACATCATAGCGAAACTCCCGAGGCTGGTACTTTGCTCAGCGTTGCCCGCGCTGGTCCTGCCGAGCTCCACAGGAGCCCCTGACCCCGTCGTGATCCTGCTCTCGTGGGACGGTACGCGCCACGATTTCCCCGAGCGCACTTCGCTGCCGGCGCTGGAGCGCATGGCGAGCGAGGGCGTGCGCGCGGAGCGGCTGGTGCCGGTGTTTCCGGCCAACACCTTTCCCAATCACGTCGCGCTGGCGACCGGGACCTACGCCGATCGCCACGGCATCGTCGGGAACAGCTTCCACGATCGCGAACGTGGGACCTTCCACTACTCCAACGATGCCAGCTGGATCGAGGCCGAGCCGCTGTGGGTGGCGGCTGAGCGGCAGGGGGTGCGTGCGGCGGTCTTCTTCTGGGTGGGCTCGGAGAACGACTGGAACGGGACCGGGGCGAGCTATCGCAAGTCACCGTTCGACAGCGGCGTGCCCGAAAGTGAGAAGGTGGATCAGGTGCTGGCCTGGCTGGACCTGCCCGAGCCGGAGAGGCCCCGCCTCATCCTCTCCTGGTGGCACGGCTGCGACGCCGCCGGCCACGAGCGCGGTCCGGATGATCGCAGCGTCTCCAGGCAGCTCGCGTGGCAAGATCGCGAGCTCACACGGCTGCTCGAGGGCCTGGACGCGCGCAGGGCCTGGGCTCGGACCACGCTACTGGTCGTGAGCGATCATGGCATGGCGGAGGTGAGCCGGAGCATCGACGTCAAGGGCCTGCTGGCGGCCGAGGGAATCCGGACCCGCGTCATCCACGCGGGGGGCACGGCGTATCTACTGCTCCGCGATCGAGGTCAACGCGAGCGGGCGCTCTCGGTGCTGTCGCAGACCGAGAATGTCCGGGCCTACGCCAGCGAAGAGCTCCCGCCGGAGCTGCGCGCCTACCACCCCCAGCGTAGCGCCGACATTGTGGTGCTCACGCGGCCGCCGTACGGCTTCCAGCGCGCGTCCTTGATGCAGCGGGTGCTGCGTCGTCTCGGGCGGGTGCAGGGCGGGCATGGCTATGCGCCAGACGAGCCCGAGATGGGCGGAATCTTCTACGCGATGGGACGAGGTGTGGCGCCTGGGACCAAGCTCGGTCCAGTGCGTGCCATCGACGTGGCGCCCACCGTGACGTGGCTCCTGGGCATCGAGCCGCCGCGGGACTCGGAGGGTCGGGCGCTCCTTACTGCGGAGGTGGAGCCATGAGCGTAAGCACCACCAGCCGCTCCTCGGAGTCGTTCGCGATGCCGTGAACGTCCCCCGCGCCGGCCATCACGCCCTCGCCCGCGCCGAGGCTCTGCTCCTCCCCGGCCACCCGGAAGCGACCGCGTCCCTCCACCACCAGGTAGACCTTGTCGGAGCCATCGTGCGCGTGCGGCTTCTGTGACTGTCCGGGCTCGAGGCAGTAGAGGTCGAGGAAGAATCGCTCCGAGGAGAAGAGTCCGACCTTCTGCATCTTCTCGGGGGAGAATCGGTGTGCGGCGGCGTCCCAGCGGACGATCTTCATCCCGGCGTGTTCACCCACTCGATGTTGCCGTCGAGGAGTGGCGGGGCCTCCGCGGTCAGGAGCGAGAGCTTGCGTGCCACGGTGCCGGCCAGCTCGATAAAGGCCTCGCCCGCGGGCGAGCCGGGTGCCGAGAGCACGGTGGGATTGCCCTTGTCCCCCGCAGCGACGACGTCGGGCTGCAGCGGAATCTTCACCAGCAGCGGTACGCCCAGATCCTCAGCGGTACGCTCGACTCCGCCCTCGCCGAAGAGCGTGTGGCGCTGCTGGCAGCCGGAGCAGATGAAGTAGCTCATGTTCTCGACGATCCCGAGCACCGGCACGTTGACGCGCTGGAACATCTTGAGCCCCTTGCGCGCGTCGATCAGCGCCACCTCTTGGGGGGTGGTCACAATGATCGCGCCCGAGAGGGGAGCGGTCTGTGTGAGTGTAAGCGCGGCGTCGCCCGTGCCCGGAGGCAGGTCGAGCACCAGATAGTCGAGCTCGCCCCACAGCACGTCGGAGAGGAACTGACGAATAATGCCGTGCACCATCGGTCCGCGCCAGATCACGGGCGCGTCCTCGCCAGCCAGGAACCCGATCGACATCAGCTCGAGCCCGTAGCTTTCCTTGGGCACGAGCTTTCGCTCGGGCGTCACGCGCGGCTCACCCGAGACGTGGAGCATGAGGGGAATCGAGGGGCCATAGATATCGCAGTCGAGAACCCCCACCCGGGCGCCGAGCTGCTGGAGCGCGAGGGCGAGGTTGACGGCCACGGTCGACTTGCCTACGCCCCCTTTACCGCTGGCGACTGCGATCACGTTGCGGACGCTCTTCAGGATCTCTGGCTTGCCGCCGTTGCCCGAGCTGGGCCTCGAGCCGCGCGTGTTCGCGGTCATGGTGACCTCGACCTCGTTCACGCCCGCGAGGGCGGACACCGCCCGCTCGGCGGCTTGCTTGAACTGCTCCTTCACGGGACAGGCCGGCGTCGTGAGCTCGATCGCGAAGGACACGCGCCCTCCGTCGAGCTGGACGTTCTTGACGAAGCCCAGGTCGACGATCGAGCGATGGAAGTCAGGATCCTCGATCGGGCGCAGCGCCTCGAGCACGTCGGCTTCGCTGATCTGACCCATGGGTTGGCTGTCTACCAAACTGGACAAATTAGTCAAGTTTAGACTGAGATGCGCTCGGATAAGATTGCCGCGTGACGAGAGGGGGATCCAAAAGCAGCTACGCCGGGATCTACGTGGTCGTAAAGCGTATTCCGCGCGGCCGGGTGGCGACCTACGGTCAGGTGGCCCGGCTGGCGGGCTTTCCCAGGCACGCCAGGCTCGTGGGCTACGCGCTGCACGCGCTGCCCCACGGCAGCCGCGTCCCGTGGCAGAGGGTGATCAACGCCAGGGGGCAGGTCAGCCCGCGCGCGCTTCCGGGATGGGAGGGCTTGCAGCTGCGCCTGCTCGAGCGCGAGGGGGTGCGCTGCGACCGACGGGGTTGGATCCCGCTTACGCGCTACCAGTGGAAGGCCCGACGCGCCTGAGGCTGGGCGATCAGCTCTCCAGAGAAAGTTACGCGTAAGAAGAGAGGGCGCTTCAGCGGCGCGGGCGGGTGGCCGATAACGCGCGAACGGACGGCCGCTGGCAGCGCCTGGCCGAACCGGCAGCTCCTAGGCAGCTCGGCCCGCCAACGAAACCGTTGGGACGCTCGCCGGTTTGACGGGTGAACGGGGGGGGCCATAGGCACCGTCTCTGAGGAGATTTCAGAAATGAGCAGGCTAGGTCTGTATTCGGTTGTGATGGCTACGGGTTTGGGTTTGGCCACGGGCCCCGCCCTGGCCGAGGCGGAGCTTGAAGATCGGCTCGACCGCAAGGGCGACCGCATCGAGCAGCGTCTCGATCGCCAGGGTGATCGCATCGATGAACGCCTGGATCGCAGGGGCGACCGCGTGAACGAGCGCCTGGATCGTAAGGGCGAGCGCATGGATGAGCACTTCGATCGCCTGTCGGAGCGAGCTGAGGAAGCGGGTAGGCACGGTCTGGCCGAACGCCTGGACCGGAAAGGCGACCGTATCCAAGAGCGTCTGGATCGCAGAGGCGATCGCATCGACCAGCGCCTGGACAACAAGGGCGACCGCATCGACCGGCGCCTGGATCGCAAGGGCGAGCGCATCGATAACCAGCTGGACCGACGGGGCGAGCACGCGGGCGAGCGCCAGGGTCAAGATGGTGAGCGGGCCGAGCGGCGCAGGCAGCGGGCCGAGCAACGCCAGGAGCGGCGCAGCGAGCGGGCCGAGCGACGTCAGGACCGGCACGGCGAGCGTGCCGAGCGACGCCAGGACCGGCGCAGCGACGTAACGGATCGACGCGCGGACCGGCGCAGCGACCGCGTGGACCGGCGCAACGACCGCGTGGACCGGCGCAGCGACCGCGTGGACCGGCGCAACGACCGCGCGGACCAGCGCAGCGACCGCCAGGGACATCGAGGCAGCCGAGGACAGCGCGGCGGTCGCAGGTAGATTTTAGCTCCGAGGCTGACGCCCGCAGAGACGGAAGGCCGTCGCCGACGCGGTCGGCGCTGGCCTTTTGTTTAGAAGCCGCCCTCGTCGGCGACACGCGCATACCAGCGGGCTGAATCCTTGAGCGTACGCTGGCCCGTCGGAAAATCCACGTGCACGAGCCCGAAGCGCTTGGCGAAGCCCTCGGACCACTCGAAGTTGTCGAGCAGGGTCCAGGCATGATACCCGCGCACGTCGGCTCCCTCCTCAATGGCCCGCGCGAGGGCGCTCAGATAGCCGTGGTAGAAATCGATTCGGCGCGTGTCTCCGACCCGTCCCGCGGCATCCGGCGAGTCGTCGTAGGCGCAGCCGTTCTCCATGATCTCGATCGGCGGGTGGTCGTAGTCACGGGTCACGCGCATCACCATCTCATACAGCGCGTCGGGCCAGACCTCCCAGCCGAAATCCGTGCGCGGTCCGTCACTGCCACCTACGGGGCCGACGGCCCGCGCGCCTAGATGGCGATCATCAGGCGCGTGGGCCACGATGGTTCGGAAATAAAGGTTGATGCCGATGAAGTCGAGCGGCGCGCGCAGCCGCTCGAGGTCCCCCCGCTCGACGCCCATCGCTTCGAGCGGGGGTCCGTCGAGATGAGCCTCGGGGTAGCGGCCGTGCAGCGCCGGCTCCAGGTACCAGGTGTTGATGAAGCGGTGGAAGCGCTCGCTAGCCGCGACGTCCGCCGGAGAGTCCGTCGCGGGCATGCAGGGCGACATGCTGAAGGCCGTTCCGATGACGGCGTGGGAGAGCACCGAGCGCATGGCTCGCAGGGCCTCCGCCTGAGCCAGGTTCACCGTATGCGTCGCGCGCAGATACGCAGCCGGCTCGCGCCGACCCGGCGCGTGGATGCCCGCCAGGTAACCCATGGTGGTGAAGATTCCCGGCTCGTTGAAGATCGACCAATGCGAGACACGATCACCGAAGGCGCGGGCTGCGATCTCGGCGTAGTCGGCGAAGCGTGCGGCCGTATCTCGCTGGGGCCAGCCTCCTGCGTCCTCCAGGGTCTGCGGCAGGTCCCAGTGATAGAGCGTGGGCAGGGGTCGTATACCCGCGGCCAGCAGCGCGTCGATCAGACGGTCGTAGAACTCCACCCCCTTGGCGTTCACGGCCCCCTTTCCCGTGGGCTGGATGCGCGGCCAGGCGATCGAGAAGCGATAGCTGTTGAGGTTCATTTCGCGCATTAACGCCACGTCCTCGGCGTAGCGGTGGTAGTGGTCGCAGGCGACGTCGCCGTTGTCTCCGTTGTGGATGCGCCCCGGTGTGTGAGCGAAACGATCCCAGATGGACTCTCCCTTGCCGTCCTCCGCCCATGCCCCCTCGACCTGATAGGAGGCGGTCGCGGTGCCCCAGTAGAAGCTCTTGGGAAAGCGAACCCGCGCCATGGTTAGGATTGTCTCCCCGCCACGCTAGAATAGAGACGTGACTCCGGAGCAGGCGCAATTCTACCAGAAGCAGGGGTATCTCGTGGTGCCCCGCCTGTTCGGGCAGGACGAGCTGGCGGTCTGGCTCGAGCGCTTTGAGGCCATCGTCAACGGTGAGGTTGAGCCCGCCGAGCATATGCTCGTGATGCGCGACGTGATGGTCGCGAAGGGTGTCATCAATCCGAAATCGCCAGCCGAGGCCATCGCCAAGCTTCAGGACTTCGAGAACGATCCCGTCCTCTACAGCTACGCGCTCCACGACAGGCTGTTGGACTGGGTCGAGGACTTCGTGGGTCCCGATATTAAATCGATCCACACCATGCTCATCAACAAGCCGCCCAACGTGGACGGCCGCCACCCCCTGCACCAGGACCTGCTCTACTTTCCCTTCCGTCCGGCCAACAAAATCGTAGCGATTTGGACCGCGCTGCAACGGATCACGAAGGAGAACGGCTGCCTCGTCGTCGTCCCGGGCTCGCATCGTGGGGAGCTTCTCAAACACGAGAATCCTGACTGGGAGCACCTCAACCTCGCCTATTTTGGTGCGGCCGGCGTGGGCAGGCACCCGGACCGGCTCCATCTGGAGATGCAGCCGGGAGATTCGGTGTTCTTCCATCCACTCCTGCTACACGGGTCCGGACGAAACCGTTCGCGGTCTTTTCGGCGAGCCATCTCGGCCCACTTTGCGAGTGCGGCTTGCGCCTATATCGAGGGCGGGGGGACGTCGGGACGGCGCCCCTACCGGTGCGTGCGCGGTCGTGAGTACGAGGGTGGAATTTAGCCGGCATCTCAACGGTGCCGCGGCTCGGACACGTAGCGAGTCATGATCACGATCGCGGCGCACTTGAACACGATCGCGATCCAGAATACCGGTAGATACGACACGCTCATTACAAGCACACCGCCCAGGAGCGGCCCCACGATCGTCGTGAGCTCGCTGACGGAGTTGGCAACCGCGATGCGCATGGGGAGGTTCTTGAGCGACCCGAACTCCAACACCAGGTTCTGCGCCGCCAGCATGAACCCTCCCACGCCCGTGCCCAGCGCCACGAAGGCAAAACTGAGCGGCAGCAGATCCGTGGTCTGCATCAGCAGCAAGACCGCCAGGATCCAGACCAGGAGCGACGCGTTGAAGACGATGCGGAAGCCGCGTCGGTCGGCGAGGATGCCCCAGATCAGGTTGATGCCGGTCTGTCCGATGAGAAATGCCGCGGTCAGGATGCCGAGCGTGCCCCCCGTCAGCTCGACCCGGGTGCCGGCGAAGAGCACGTAGTAGGGCAGCGCCATGCGTCCCATGCTTCCGAGCGCACGCGCCAGGAAGTACATGGTGAAATTGCGGTCCGAGCGCATCAGCGCGGGCAGGTCGCGCAGCCGCGCCATCACACCGGATCGCTCGCGCACCTCGGGAGAATCGGGCTCGCGCACCAGCGCGAGCATCGAGAGTCCCAACGCCGTGAGCAGGAAGGCAACCCCGAATACCGCCGCGTAGCCGTTCCCGAGCACCTCGGGCTCGATCAGGTAGCGCCCACCCAGATAGGCCACCGCGCTGGCACAGACACCGGCGAGCGCATTTCGCAGACCCGCCAGCAGGCCGCGTTGCTCGGGCGGAATCGTCTTCGCACGCAGAAAATTGAAGACCACGCCCTGAATGCCGAGGAAGAAACCGAAGAGCCCCAGCAGCAGGCACAGCGCAACCAGGTTCCAGGTTGCGGAGAGGAGAATCCCGGCCAAGGCGATTCCCAGCACCTGCAGGCGCATGAGCGCGCCCACTACGAGCGCTAGCGAGAGCACACGCCGCCGATGCTCCACCAGAGTCGCCCCCAGCACCGGTGTTAGCGCTTGACCCAGCGCCTGACACGCACGGGCCACGCCCACCATCAGCTCGGATCCCGAGAGCGTATAGACATACGCTGGGATGAAGGTGGGCGCCTGAATCAGGCGGAACCCCGTCTGCCCGAACAAGCCGTGCGCGAGCTGTACCAGGTAGTTGCGTCGAAGATTTCGCTGGACCGCTTGGTTGAACGCGGTGCTGGATGAGGTCACTTGACAGCCGGTGGGCTCATGCGAAGCTGGCGTCCGTGTTCACGGGCTGGAGAATCGTTCTCGTCACCTCCCTCACACACTTCGTCTCGGTGGGGTTCATCTTCTACGCTTACGGCGCCTTCTTCAAAGCGCTCGAAGCGGACTTCGGAGGATCGCGTCTCGGGGTCTCGATCGGACTCACGGTGATGCAGCTGGTCACGGGTATCTTCGCGCCCTTTCTCGGACGCGCCCTCGACCGGGGCTCCATCCGAAACATCATGGCGCTGGGCGCCGTTCTCATGGGCGCCGGGTTCTTGCTGATCTCGCAGGTCAGTGAGCTCTGGCACTTCCACTTCATCCTGGGGACCATACTGGCCGTCGGTGCCGCCATGCTCGGGGGTCTCTCGGGGTCGACGCTCGTCGCCAACTGGTTCATCCGGCGCAGGGGCATCGCGCTGGGGATCGCCACCATGGGCATCTCCGCTTCGGGCCTGGTCATGGCCCCGGTCGCGACTCAGCTCATCGCGAGCTACGGCTGGCGTCTCACCTTCGTTCTCTTCGCAGGTGTGACTTTGGTCGTCGTGCTGCCCATCGTGTGGCTCACGATCGTCGATCGGCCCGAGGACCTCGGGCTCGAGCCGGACGGGAGCGAGGGTGTGCGCGACTGCGCAGGCTCGCTGGAGCCGCTCGAGCCAACGCTCCCACTGGCCCCCGGGGGTCAGATCATTGACCATGCGGCCTCCTTCAACTGGTCCGCTCGACACACATTCCGCGATGCCAACTTCTGGATCATCTCCATCGCGGTCGCGTTGAACTTCTGCGCGATGGGGGCGATCCTGACACACATCATCCCGCACGCGACGGACCTCGGCATCTCGTCGGAAGCGGCGGCGTATGTGCTCTCCTGCATGGCCGGCATGGGCGTGATCGGGAAGCTGCTCTTCGGCTGGCTTACGGATCATGGGGACAAGCGCGTGGGTTTCTGGCTGGCCAGCGGGCTGCAGGCGCTCGGGGTCGGTCTGGTCCTGAAGGCGAGCGGCTATAGCTCGTTGCTTGTGGCGTCCGCCTTTTTTGGGTTGGGCATGGGCGGGCTCATCCCGCTCTGGGGAGCGCTTATCGGGGCCGCCTTCGGCCGCTTTGCCTTCGGTCGTGTCATGGGACTGATGAGTCCCTGCATGCTTCCGATCCAGATGCTGGGCGTGCCCTTCGCCGGCTACGTCTTCGACCGCCGGGGCAGCTACGATCTGGCCTTCGAGACCTTCATTGCGCTCTACCTGATCGCGATCGGGGTGCTTGGCTTCTTGAGACTGCCAGCGGCAGAGCCGGGCGTTGTCTAGCCACAGGTGGCCATGCCCCCGTCCACGGAGATGACCGTGCCCGTCACGTAGGCGCCCGCCCGGGACGCGAGGTAGATCGCGATGCCGGCCATGTCCTCGGGCTCCCCGATCCGTCTGAGCGGAACGGCCGCGATCACTTGCTCGCGCAGCTTCTCCAGCGTGGCCTCCATCATCTTGCTCTCGAAGGGGCCGGGCGCGACGGCGTTCACGGTGATGAGCTGCCGTGCAAGCTTGCGCGCCAGGTGACGGGTGAGATGGTGCAGGGCTGCCTTGCTGGCGCCGTAGGCGTAGACCTCGAGCGCTGGTGGCCGGACGCCGTCGGCCGAGCCAACGTTGATCACGCGCGCGGGATCGCCGGGCCGCGCGGCCTGCTCGAGCAGTGGTACGAGCTCACGCGTGAGCAGAAAGACCGCCTTGACGTTCAGGGCGAAGAGCTTGTCGAAGGCTGAGGCCGGGTAGTCTGCAAACGGCGCTCCCCAGTTGGCGCCCGCATTGTTCACCAGCACGTGCAGCGAGGATTCACGACCCGCGATCTCGCCCGCCAGCTGCTCGACGCCGGCCTCGCTGGAGAGATCGGCTGGGACCGAGATACAGTTCCCCAGCTCGGAGAGCTCCCGTGCAACCTCATCGCAGACCTGCTTTTTGCGCGACGAGATATAGACCTTGGCGCCCGCCTCGACGAAGCCCCGCGCGATCATTAGACCGATTCCACGGGATCCCCCCGTCACCAGGACGACTTTGCCCTTGACCGAAAACAGCTCGCTCATTCCTTCACTCCCTTAGCTCCCAGAACGTGTATGCTGCCCGAGCTTACCAGGGGAGAGCGAGGTCATGCCCGAGTTCTGCAAGCTGGAGCGAGAGGGTCATATCTTGATCGTCACCCTAAACCGGCCCGAGGTGAGGAACAGCCTGCACCCGCCGGCCAACCAGGAATTGGCCAAGATATTCGATGAGTTCGTCGCGGATGCGGAGCTCTGGGTTGCCATTATCACGGGCGCCGGTAATAAGGCGTTCTGCGCGGGGAACGACCTCAAGTACACCGCGGCCGGGGGAAAGTTTGAGCTCCCGGACTCTGGCTTCGCCGGCCTGACCCACCGCTTCGACAACACCAAGCCGGTCATCGCTGCTGTTAACGGCGTAGCCATGGGCGGCGGATTCGAGATCGCGCTCGCCTGCGACCTGATCGTGGCCGCGGAGGAGGCCGTGTTCGCCCTACCGGAGCCCCGCGTTGGTCTGGCGGCGCTGGCCGGGGGCCTGCATCGGCTGCCGCGGCAGATTCCTCTCAAGCGGGCCATGGGCATCATTCTCACCGGGCGCCGCGTGAGTGCGGTCGAGGCGCGCGAGCTCGGTATCGTAAACGAGGTGGTACCGCGCGCTGAGCTCATGAGCGCGGCGCGTCGCTGGGCGGACGATATCCTTGCCTGTGCGCCGCTCTCGGTGCGAGGCAGCAAGCAGGCCGCCATGGGCGGGCTTAATCACGCCTCGCTCGAGGAAGCAATCAACTCTCGCTATGACTCACTTGGCGCAATGATCCATAGCGAGGACTTCCGCGAGGGCCCGCGCGCATTCGTCGAGAAGCGCCCGCCCCGCTGGCAGGGCAAGTAGGGCGGGCGGTCCCGAAGCTTGTCTAAGAGGCCTTGGCTGCCGTAGAGGTCTTGGCTGCCGTAGAGGCCTTGGCTGCCGTAGAGGTCTTGGCTGCCGTAGAGGTCTTGGCCCTCGTCGACTTCCTAGCCCGCGTCGACTTCCGGACCGGCTTCTTGGGCACGGTCTCCTGTTCCGGCGGGCGTGCCGCTTGATCCGCTTTGCAGTTAGGGCAAATGGCCTCTGCTTTCTGCAGATCGTAGAACTTTCGATCGCAGGAATAGCAGGTCCATTTCTGTCCCAGCTTGGCGTAGCGCGCGGCTTGCATCGCTTAGTAGCGTCCTCTCCCGCCGCCGCCGCCGCCGCCGCCGCCGCCACCACTGCGCGGAGGCCTCTCGTTGGCCTCATTCACCTTTAGATTGCGTCCGCCCATGTCGCGACCATCCAGCGCTTGCATGGCCTTGGTGGCGCTCTCTGAATCCTCCATCTCGACAAACGCGAAGCCTCTTGGGCGTCCCGTTTCACGGTCGGTGATCACGTTGATCGACTCGATGGTGCCGTGTGCCTCGAACATCTCTCGGAGATCGGCCTCGGTGGCCGAAAAGGGGATATTCCCCACGTACAACTTCTTACTCAATTCATTTCCCCGTCGCGCCTCTATCGATGCGTGAGACGCGACATTTGCCGAAATCCGACTCGGGCCATCCGAAGACGCGATTCCAAGCAATAGATGTCCCTCTCAGCTTTTCGGGCCTGAGAGGAGAACGCAGACTTGATTGGGAGGAGGACAATAGGGTTGAGCCTGGAGGCCCATAGGAATGAATCCAAAACAGCCCTGGATCCTTTGCCGATCAGGCTTGCGGTTCAGCCAGAGATTATAACAGAGATCTGAGTGGGGCCAACCCGGCTACCGCAGCAGTATCTTGGGGGCTCCGGGCCCCGGCGAGGGGACCCTCGATGCATGCGCCTTGCTGCTCAAGGGTGGGCCGAATCTCGCGAAATAGCTTTGGCAGGCGCTAGTGTGCACTCGCGGGAACATGTGGTGCAGCAGGTGAGGGTCGTGGCCGCGAATCAGAAGGGTACTACCGGGAAAGAGCGTGATGCGGGTGTCCCGGTAGCGGCCCCTCTCGTGCTGGGGATGGTGCGGCAGCCATGCGAACACCAAGAACATCACGAACAGGCCGATGCGCGAGGGCAGATACCAGAGCAGAAGCGCCTCCCAGAAAAACCCCGCCAGGCTGAGCCCGACCAACGGCAGCAGAGAGATCCTTTGCTGGCGTCGAAAGAAGCGGATTTCGTAACCCGACTCGAAGACCCTGCGCATGGGAGTGGACAGAAGGCGTTGGCCGCGCGGTAGCAGCTTCAGGACCGGAAGCAGCAGCTGCAGCCAGGCGAAGATGAGGTACTTGCCGGGGAGCTCCGCGAGTGGCCCCCCGATGAAGATGTCGGTGTCCCGCAGCGGATCGCTCGTGTGAGCGTGGTGCTTCATATGCGAGTACTGATGACCGCGATAGCTGAACATCAGCGGAATGGAGCTGAGCCAGCCTACGCAATCGTCGACCCAGCGCAGGTGCCCATGACGCCCGCTCGCGTTGCCATGCGTCGCCTCGTGCAGTGGCATGTAGAGCGCGTAAGCCAGCTACCGGTTTACCAGGCACGCCACCGCGTAAGGCGCCGCGCCTTTCAGTGCCAGCACGCTCATCGCGAGCCAGCCGCCGGCCCCCCCCACAGGCACTCGAAGACGATTCTCCAGGAAAAGTCGTTGCGGTACTTTGCCGCGATCCTTCTCTCGCGCTACTTCTGCTCACGTTCGCCATCTACGGGGAGCCTAGCGCTCATATCAGCTAAATCGGGCCCTCCCAAACAGCCAGTAGGGTATCGGGCGCGCGGCATGGCCGCCGAGAATGCGAGCGAGCTTCCATAACAAGACACTAGATCGAGGGCACGCGCCTGGCCTGGGCCACGCCTACGGGGGTGGCTCCCAGTACTTCTCGAAGTGGATTGTCAGTAGTGAACCTTAGCTACGCGCCCCCTCGACTTCGGATTGAACGCGTTAGAACGAATTCCACTTGATGGGAAGCGGTCGCATTCCATGAAGGATCAGCAACTCCGGCCGTTGGGCGCTGCGCTGCCTGCGTGATTTGCCCTAAGGCCGATTGGATGGGATCACGGGTTATCCGTAGCTTTGGAAGGGCTTTTGATTGGTCTTACCTGTCCATGGGGCTTATTAGAAGCCGGGCGATGGTGTATCCGAGTGTAGCTCTGTCTGTTGCTCGGGAGACCGATGGGTGGTGACAAGCGCCCGTCTCTGTGGGGTCTTTTCGGCGACACTTTTGGTTGTCGAGGGCGACACAGTAGCGGCTACGATGTATGGCTCATCCGCTCCGTTCGAGGTGACCGGCCGGACGGTGCCGGTGGGCGCGCTCTTGATCGTGGATCAGGAGAACGCATCGGGTACGCTCGTCGGGGTTCCGATTGCGGACCAGGGTCTGGTCGGGATCGCTTTCAACTCCGGCTGCGGGTGGGGGCCTGGGCTTCGGGCCGGATGGAAAGCTCTATCTGGCGACCATCTTCTCCCACTCGGGAGAGGTCTTCGATCCGCTCTTCGAGGTCGTGCTACTGGATCCCGGAGATGCCTCGGTCCTGAGCCGCGGGGACGCTTTGCGCGAGGTCCCGGTGGAGGTCCCCGGACACACCATACGCTCGGTGAGGTTCGGTGGACTCGGAGTTCGTCCTAGTGATGGGGGCACTGTTTGTCACGTGAGGCGGTGGAGGCCGCGAGATCTATCAGCGCGTGATCCTGCCGCAGGGACCAAGATGGCGACTTCTCGGAGAGTCCAGTGCCCACATGACCGATCTGGACTTCGCTCCTGCGCCCGAGCCGGTAGATACGGACGGCGACACGCTTCCCGATGCTGAGGACCCGTGCGTGTTCTTCCCCAACACACTCCTGCTCGTGAGGAGCGCCTTCTCGGGAATTCCGTGCGAGTGCCTGTGTGGGGACTTTGACGGCGACTGCATCCATAGCGCAACGGACGCGGCGGCCGTCAACGGCTGCGCAGCCTTCATCCGCTTCGACTGCGTCTCGGAACGCGACGAGGTGGCTCCGCCGATCAATGGCTTCTACAGCGCCACGGATGCGAGTCTGATCAACCGCGTGGCCGGGTTCGTTGATCCGGCGTATACCCTCGAATGCGGTCTCAGGCCGAAAGGTACATGTGGGGGAGACACTGGCGTATCGTGCTTCTAGGGCAGACGGTCTAAGACTCCGGGATGGCCATACCGCGCTCGACGGCGGGGTGCTTGGCGATGCGCTCGAGCCAGCTAACGACGCGCGGGCGCTTCATCAGTGGGGGCGCCTTGAGGGCGAGCATGGGGTGTAGCCATGGATAGTGCATGATGTCGCCGATCGAGTACTCGCCGGCCAGGTAGGGCCGCCCATCGGCGAGGATGCGATCGAGCACGCCCAGCAGCCGAGCCACCTCGCCCGAGAAGATCTCCACCATCTCCTGATTGCGTTCCGCCTCGGGACGGCGCAGCTGGGACCCGAGGCGACCCAGGTTGGGTCCGATCCCGCCCGTCTGAAAGAAGGCATACTGAATGGCGGCGGTGCGGCCGCGCGGATCCCGCGGCAGCAGCTTTCCATGCTTCTCGGCCAGGTGCAGCAGGATCGCACCCGATTCCCAGATCACGAGGTCTCCGTCCTCCAGCACGGGAATCTTGTGATTGGGATTCAGCGCCAGGAACTCTTCCTTCAACTGATCGCCCTGGTCGAGCTGGACGCGCCGGACCTCGTAATCGAGGCCGAGCTCCTCGAGCGCGATCGAGGCCTTGTGGCCGTTGGGGGTTTGGGCGGTGTGCAGCCGTAGCATGGAACCTCCTTATTTAGTTTAACGGGGACCAGCCGCTGTTGCGATGACCCGACTCGAAGTGCTCGGGATGCAGCACCTCACACAGGATTTCGAGGGACTCGACCAGGCGCGGGCCCGGCCGATTGAAGTAATGGTTGCCCTCGAGCAGGTAGACGCGGCCGGCGCGCACGGCGCGCAGCCCCGCCCAGCCTGTCTGGGCGACGAGTGGCCCCAGCTCGTGGCGCGTCCGCTCGATGCCGAAGCCGCAGGGCAGAAGCAGCAGCACGTCAGGGTCGGCCTCGCGCAGCTCCTCCCAGCCCAGCCACGGAGAGGGCTCGCCGGCGCGGCCGAAGAGGTTCTCGCCTCCGGCGCGCGCGACCAGCTCCGGCATCCAGTGGCCCGCTGCCATGAGCGGCTCGATCCACTCGATGCACGCGACCCGGGGACGGGGCGTGAGCTTCTCCGCCCGTCCTGTGAGCTGCTCAACGCGTCGGCGCAGCTCGGCCACGAACCTCTGGGCGCGCTGCTCGTGCCCGAGGGCCTGCCCCACGCGTAGTACGTCGGCCCAGACATCCTCGAGCCGGTTCGGAGCCAGTGACACGATCGTGGGCGGGACACCTGTCCAGCTCCCCACCGCCCGCGCCAGATCCTGGGGCGTTACCGCGCACACCTCGCACAGCGTCTGCGTCAGGATCACCTCCGGGGCGAGCTCGCGCAGCCTTTCGGCGTCCACGTGGTAGAGCGAGAGGCCTTGCTCGACCAGCTGCTTCACCTCCCGATCGATCGCGCCACTGGCGGCCTCTACGTCGATGCGGGGTGCGGTCAGCACGGGCAGAGCCGCAACCCCCGCCGGGAAATCGCACTCGTGCGAACGTCCGATGAGGCTATCAGCGGCGCCGACCGCGCAGGCGATCTCCGTACTGCTCGGAAGCAAGGACACCGTGCGAGGCATCTCGTGAGCTCCTCTCCTCCTTCCAGCGATGGCCGCAGACCCCGCACCGGACCGTCCGGCTATGGAACCACTCCGAGGGCAGCGGCAACACCGAGAGCATCAAGCCGCGGAAGATCCGCCACACAGCCGACCCCTCTTCTGGTATCAGGAAGGAGGAGCGGCAGATCAGACAAAGCGCCGTCTCCTCGGGGGCGCGGCTTGAACGCAGCGCGCGTACGGCGCGTGTGCCACCCAGCACCGCGATGGCTTCGTCAACCGCCGAGCTCGCGACCAGGAGCTCCACCTCCCCGATCGAAGCCTCGTTGCTGACAACGCTCGAGATCCCGGCAACCTCGAGCCGCCCTTTCGCCAGATGGGCCTCGACAGGGGAGGCGAATCGGGCGAGCGCGACCAGCGGCTCCGTGTACGTGCTCATAGGCTAGCGGCCCCACCAACGCTGCTCGCACTCGGAGCAGCGGAATCTCCGACGGCGGATGAAGATGAAGGGCACGGCCAACACGAAGAGCGGCATGGGCACGCGCAGCAGCAGGCCGACCAGCACCAAGGCTATCACGAAGGTCCAGGTCGAGTAGCCCTGAGGTTGGATCTCGGTGGAGCCGCAGCGCGGACAGCCATCGTGGTCCAGGTCCGTGAAGACCTCGCGCAGAGCCGCATGCGCGTCCGTTGGGTCTTCCTCGAGAATGGCCAGGGAGCGCACCCGGTCCGCCGCTCGCACTAGAAGCTTCGTCTCGCCTCCGCCCATCAGGACGGGGTTGATGCGCGCGATGGTTCCGCCCTCGACGAAGCTGCGTATGCCTCCTGCTTCGAGCTTGCTCTTGGCCAGCTCGGCGTCGACGGGCCGGCTAAAGCTGGCGATGGGAACGAGTTCCTCGGCCATCGGTATGGGCTCCTGCAAGCAAAAGCTTACCATGTAGGCTGTTGCCGCCGCCGCGGGTGGTAGCTGCGCCCGCGGTGACGTGGAGGTGATGTGCAGATGACCGGCGCCGAAAGCCTGATCCGCACGGCGGCCGCACTGGGCGTCGAGGTCTGCTTCGCCAATCCGGGCACGACCGAGATGCACTTGGTGGCGGCTCTGGATGAGGTATCCGGTGTGCGCGGGGTGCTGGGTCTGTTCGAGGGTGTGTGTACCGGAGCCGCCGACGGCTACGGTCGCATGTGCGACAAGCCGGCCCTCACCCTGCTGCATCTGGGACCGGGCTTTGCAAACGGCATCGCCAACCTGCACAATGCCCGGCGCGCGCACTCGCCCGTGGTCAATCTGGTGGGGGACCATGCGAGCTGGCACGTACACGCCGATCCGCCCCTGGCATCCGACATCGAGTCGCTCGCGCGTCCTGTTTCGAGCTGGCTTCGCATAGCGAAGAGCGCGGGCGATCTGGCACGGGACGGAGCGGAGGCAATTGCGGCGGCGTCGCGTCTGCCCGGGAGTGTCGCGACGCTGGTCGTGCCCTCCGATGTCGCTTGGGGCGAGGCGTCCGGTCCGGCCTCGGCACTCAGTCTGCAGCCGCCGGCCTCTGTGGACGGCACGCGCATCGAGTCTGTTGCGCGCGTGGTGCGGAGCGGGGAGCCCACGCTGCTACTGCTGGGTGCGCGTGGCTTGCGCGAGCGGGCTCAGCGCGCGGCCGCGCGCATCGCGGAGCGGACGGGGTGTCGACTCTTCTGTGAGACCTTCCCCGCGCGCATGGAGCGCGGCGCGGGACTACCGGTGCTCGAGCGTCTACCCTACTTCCCCGAGCAGGTCATAGAGCTGCTCGGGTCGGTGCGGAACTTGATCCTAGCGGGAGTGAGCGAGCCGGTGGCGTTCTTCGGCTATCCCGAGACGCCCAGTCGACTCGTTCCTGACGACTGTATAAGCCACAGGCTAGCCGAGCCCGAAGAGGACGTGGCCCTCGCGCTGGAAGACCTGGCCGCCGCGATCGCGGCGGCGAGCGAGCCAGGCGGAGCCGAGTGGGTAACGCCCGGGCGACCCACGGGAGAGCTGACGCCCGCGACACTCGGCGCGGCCATTGCCGCTGTCCAGCCGGAAGGCTTGATCGTGATGGATGAGGCCGCGACCTCGGGCCTGCCCTACTTCCTGGCCTCCGCCCACTGTCCTCCCCACACCTATATGAGCCTCACGGGCGGCGCGATCGGCCAGGGCCTGCCCTGTGCGACCGGAGCGGCGCTGGCCTGCCCCGAGCGTCCCGTGCTTGCCTTCCAGGCGGACGGCAGTGGGATGTACACGTTGCAGTCGCTGTGGACGCAGGCACGCGAGGGCCTCGACGTCACAACACTGATCTGTGCGAATCGTCAGTATCGGATCCTGCGCATTGAGCTCGGTCGGGCCGGCGTGCCCGAGCCCGGCGCGCAGGCCCTAGCGCTGACCGACCTCTCCAACCCGAGCATCGATTGGGTGGGACTTGGTACGGCGCTCGGCGTGCCGTCCGAGCGGGTCGAGAGTGCAGACGCGGTCGTGCGCAGCCTGGAGCGGGCACTTGCTGAACCCGGTCCCCACTTGATCGAGGCGCTGCTCTAGCGCCATATCGGCGAGCACTGCACGCCGCCAGCACGAGAGTCCCAGCGCTGCAAGGCCGAAGGCCGCGCAGCGAGGCGCAGCCGAGCGAAGTGCGCGCAGGCGAGCACAGCTCGCCGATACCGCGCTAGTCGAAGAAGAGCTTCCTCACCGAGAAGTAGAGCACCACGGCCAGCACCAGCGGAATCGGGTAGCGCAGCAGGAAGCGCCAGAGCGGAAACCAGGCCACGTGCTCGGCTCCCTTGCGCACCTCGCTGAAGGGGTCCTTCATTACCCAGCCCACGAAGATCGCGAGCAGGAGTCCACCGGCCACCAGAAAGAGCTGGCCCGCGAGCTTGTCCATCCAGTCCAGGATGTTGATGTTCAGGGCCGGGGGAATGCCCAGGAGTGCGATCGCGCCGCCGAAGACGAGCGTCGATCGGAGCCGCGACCAGCCGAGCGTGTCTATGGCCGAAGCGACCACCACCTCCAGCAGAGAGATGGCGGAGGTGAGAGCGCCGATGACGAGCGCGGCGAAGAAGAGAAAGCCCACGGCCTGTCCCGCCAGACCCATCATCGCAAAGGCCTTGGGCAGCGTGATGAACAGCGCGCCTAAGGTGCTCTCGCTCACGTCGGCGGAGAGTCCGAGCGCGAAGATCAGGGGAAAGACCACCAGCCCGGCCACGAAGGCGATAACGAAGTCCGCACCTCCGATCACCAACGACTCGTTTGGCAGGTGCTGCTGGGGCGAGACGTAGCTGGCGTAGGTCATCATCGCCCCCATCCCCAGGCTAAGACTGAAGAAGGCCTGACCCGCCGCCGTGCTGAAGACCTGAGCGTCCAGGATCTTGCTGAAGTCGGTCTCCAGGTAGAAAGCGTAGCCTTCCCGGCCACCCTCGAGCGTGTAGGCGTAGATCGCGAGTCCACAGACCAGGGCGAAGAGGAGCGGCATCAGGACGAGCGAGGTGCGCTCGATGCCGGCCTTGATCCCGCGCGAGACGATCAGGCTCGTGGCTCCCATGAACACGAGGTGCCCAACGACGGCGCCCGTTCCCTGGCTGACGGCGTCGAAGTGCGCGCCGGTGTCGGGCTCGAAGCCGCCGATGAGTGCGTTCAGCGTATAGCGGAGCGTCCAGCCCGCGATCACCGAGTAATAAGACAGGATCAAGAAGCCGGAGGCGACAAACCAGATCCCGCCAGCCTTCCAGGCACCTCCCCCGAAATGATCGAGCGCGCTGATCGGGCTGCGCGCCGCGCCCCGTCCTATGGCCAGCTCGGCCAGCAGGATGGGGATTCCGATCAGGATCGTGAACGCGATGTAGAGCAGGACGAAGGCGGCGCCCCCGTACTCGGCGGTCAGGTACGAGAACCGCCACATATTCCCCAGGCCTACGGCGGAGCCGATCGCCGCCAGCACGAACCCGGTCCGGCCGCTCCAGCGCTCCCTCGGTTCCTGACTCATGGTCTGGCCTCTCCTTTACTTTGGGGGGCGTGACCATGGGGAGATGAACGCGGGCTGAGACTAGAACTTCGGGGAACGCTTTTCGAGGAACGCCTGCGTGCCCTCGCGCATTTCGTCGCTTCCGCACAGCGCCGAGAAGAGCTTCGCTTCGAGCTCGATGCCGGCCTCCTGCCCGAGCTCCAGACCGTCGCGCACGGCGACCAGGCAGGCTCTAATGGCGCGCGGCCCGTTGGCGAGTATCGCCTCGAGCAGGGCCTTCGCACGCGCGAGTAGATCTTCGGGGGCGACCACCTCGTTTACGAGCCCAATGCGCAGCGCCTCCTCCGCGGAAATGATCGCACCCGTCAAGAGCAGCTGGTTCGCGATGCCTCGTCCCACCAGCCGCGGCAGGCGCTGTGTCCCCCCGAAGCCGGGCACGATGCCGAGCTTCACCTCGGGCTGGCCGAACTTGGCCTTGGTGGAGGCGATGCGGAGATGGCAGGCCATGGCCAGCTCACAGCCGCCGCCCAGCGCAAAGCCGTTGACCGCAGCGACGACCGGTTTCTCAAGCTGCTCGATGTGGGTGAAGACCTGCTGCCCACGTCGCGCGAACGCGGTACCGCTTTCGGGGTCCAGGGTCGAGATCTCCTCGATGTCGGCGCCCGCCACGAAGGCGCGCCCACTTCCTGTCACGATTACGGCCGCGACATCGTTGTCTCGCTCGATCCGACCCACGACCTCTTCGAGCTGCTCCATCACCGCGGACGAGAGTGAGTTCAGCGCGTCGGGTCGGTTGATCAGGACCGTCGCGATGCCCGACTCGACCGATAGCTGGACATCCGCCACAGCAACCCGGCTACTTGGAGCGTCCGATGAGCTGCCGCAGCTCTTCCAGCGGCATGCGGTCGAGGAACTCGCCCGTGGGTAGCCCCTCGGAGTTGTGATCCCGCACCGCGCGAAAAATTCCGATCAGCACCGGGATCATCTGATCTTCAGGCACGCGCTCGTACAACACCTTCCCGATCCGTCCGCCCTCGCGAGAGCCCCCTACCTGGATCATGTGATCGTTCTTGCCGTAGCCGATGATCCCGACCTCCGCCGTCGGCGGCCGCGAGCAGGAGTTGGGGCAGCCCGCCATGCGTAGCAGCAGGTCCACGTCTCCGAGCCCTTCCCGCTCGAGCGCCTCGATGTAGGAAGGGAGCACGTTCTCGGCGTCGGTCATGGCCAGACCGCAGGTGGGCTTGGCAGGGCAGGCGAACGACTGCCGCCGGACACGCGAGATCTGCTGCACCGCAGGTACGCCGTGCTCGGCCAGGGTCCGATCCACCCACTCGCGCCGCTGCGCCGGGATGTGGCAGAGTAGGAGGTCCTGGTTGGGTGTGATGCGCACGCCCAGCTCGAGCTCGGACACGATCTGAGTCACCGCGCTGCGCAGCCGCACGTCGCCCTCGTCCTTGAGACGCCCGCTCAGGACGGGAACCCCCAGGAAGTAACGCTCCTCGGGGCCGGCCTCGCGGTTCCAGCCATGGAAGAACCGGACGGGCGGCAGCGGCTGAGGCTGTGCGAGCTTGATCTCGATCCCAAAGCGGTCGCGCAGCATCACCTTGACGACGTCGGGCCCGAGTCGTCGAATGGTGTACTTCCAGCGGGCTTGACGCCGGTCCTTGCGCTCGCCGTTCTCCTTCTGGATGATGACGATGCCCTTTACGGTCTCCACGACCTGTTCACGCCGCACGCGACCCAGGTAGAGACCCAACAGCTGCTGCGTGTGGGGCATGTTGTGGGTGACGCCCAGCCCGCCGCCGCTGTAGAGATCGTACTCCGTCGGCACAGCGCCGTTCTCGATCGGCACCAGGCCGACGTCCTGTGTGAGCACATCGATCGAGTTGTCGCGCGGGTGCGCGATGCCCACCTTGAACTTGCGTGGCAGGTAGTGCTTGCCGTAGATGGGCTCGTCCGTAGACATCGGCGCGACGGTGCGGCCCTCGTCATCCGTGAGAAAGATCTGGTAATAAGCGGAGCTTCGCGGCGCTAGCTCGCGCGCGATTTCGAACGCGAGCTCGCGCGAGTCGAGCGGCAGCTCAGGGTCGAGATCGTCGATCGGGCTGCACATGGTGTTGCGGTTCATATCGCCACACGCGCCCAGCGTCTGCATCTGGTAGCCCCGATCCGGGTACTCCTGGTTGATGAAGCGGATGAGCCTGCCGAGGTTGCGCCCGTACACGTAGTGGAACTGGATCCCCTGCCGCGTCGTCAGGCGCAGGGTGCTATTGGCGAAGCGCTCCGCAGCCTGGTTGAGAGCCTGCCACTGCTCCGGGGAGAGCTCGCCGCCGGCCGGGAGCTTCATGCGTACCATGAAGATGTAGTCGCCGCGCTTGCGCCCGCTCGCCTCGCGCTCCTGCTGCTTGTAGATGCCGAAGTGCTTCGACATCTCCTTGGCCTCGTTGGAGATCGTCTCGGCCTGCTCCGCGCTCAGCGCGTCGAGCTCGGCCGCGAAGCTGTGCTTCTCCCGGCCTGCGACGTAGAAGAGGCCCTCGCTCTCGCTCTTGAGCTGCTCCACCTTGGACATCTGGGAGATGTCGGCGTTAAGGAGTGTGACGGCCTCGCGGGGGGTCTTGCTAGGCATCAATTCCACACTAGCAGGCTCCGGTTAGGCGGTCCATTGACCGGTTTCCCGAGTCGAGCATCAGAGATGGGCAGCGGTCAGGGCGCGCTAAAGGGTCCGCCGTCGCGCGGGTCCCGATTCCAGCCCTCCGAATCGGAGACCCGAACCAGTGCCATCCATGGCATACGCCGCTGCTCACCGGGAATGTGTCCGACTACGAGCATGAGGTCCTGCGCGTCGAGCTTCCCCAGCGCGGCTTGTACCTGCTCCGGTCGCAGCCGCCCGTGAGGGCAGAGCAGGGGGCGCACACCGTACGGGAGCGCGAGGCGTCGCCAGGTGTCCTCGAAACGTGTCGGAGCCAGGATCGGGACGCTCGGGCGCTGGCGCGAGAGCAAGCGTGCCGCGAGGCCACCGCGGGACCAGGTCACGATGGCCGCGGCACCCACGTCGCGGGCGGTACGCACGGCCGCCCGTGAGAACACGACCAGCTCGCGCAGCTCCTCTGCCATCCCATCGAGCGGGGTCTCGGGGAAGTCGGGGAACGCGGTCTGCGTCTCCTCGACGATCTGTGCCATGGTGCGGCAGACGCGCACCGGGTCTGTGCCCACCGCGGTCTCGTCCGAGAGCATGACCGCGTCGGTGCCATCCAGCACCGCGTTCGCCACGTCCGTGGCCTCCGCGCGCGTGGGACGCGATGCGCTCACCATCGAGTGGAGCATCTGCGTGGCCGTGATCACGGGACGACCGGCGCGGATGGCGGCCTGGACGATGCGCTTCTGCTCGATCGGAACTCGCTGGTAGGGGATCTCCAGCGAGAGGTCGCCTCGCGCCACCATCACCGCATCGGTGCGGGCCAGGATTCCGTCCAGGTGCTCGAGTGCGCGCGCTGTCTCGATCTTGGCCACCAGCGGCGCGGGACGCCCCAGGGCCCGCAGGGCGCGGCGCACGCTGGCCAGATCGTCCGGCGTGCGCACGTAGGAGACGCCGACGAGGTCTACCTCGAGCTCCGCCCCGAGCTTGAGGTCCGCCCGATCTTGCTCGTTGATGATAGGACGCTCGCTCAGGCCTCCCGGCGCGTTGATCCCCTTGCCGCTCGCGATCTCCCCCCCGATCAAGACGCGCGCGCGGATCTTGTGCGCGTCGACTTCCAGCACCTCGAGCTCGACCGCGCCGTCACCGATCACAATCGGGCCCCCCGGCCGCACCTCCTGAGCGAGATCGGGGTCGGGCACCGGCAGGCTCTGGGCGTTCCCCTTGGCGGCGCCGCAGACGAGCGTGAGCTCGTCGCCCTGGTGTAGAAGCAGCCGGTCCCCCTCGAGCTCGCCCAGGCGCAGCTTGGGCCCGGCCAGATCCTGAAGCACGGCGACGGGCTGGTCTTTGGCGCGCGAGGCCGCCCGGATGCGCTGGATGGTCTCGCGATTCTGATCCTCCGTGCCGTGGGCGAAGTTGACCCGGGCCACGCCCATACCGGCGTCGATCAGGCGCTCGAGCACCTCAGGCTCGCGACTTGCGGGTCCGATGGTGCAGACGATCTGTACTCCGCGGCGTCTCATGCTCGGGAAGGTTAACGGCTGAAAGGCTACGGGGCACGAGGAGTCACCCGTGCATCAATGGGCTAAACTGCCGGTCGGCTGGACCCGCTCCCCCTCGGAGGGCAACGGAGGAACAGTGGTGACCACGAAGCGCACGAAGGAGATTCTTTCCTGGTACAGGTCCGACAACCCCGGCACGCTGGCCAACCTGGCCCACCTGCTCGGGCACGGCCGGCTGGGCGGGACCGGCAAGCTGGTGATCCTGCCGGTCGATCAGGGCTTCGAGCACGGCCCCGCCCGCAGCTTCGCCCCCAACCCGCCCTCCTACGACCCCCGCTATCATTTCGAGCTCGCGATCGAGGCGGGCTGCAATGCCTACGCCGCGCCGCTCGGGTTTCTGGAGGCGGGCGCCGCTGAGTTCGCTGGCGACATCCCCCTGATCCTCAAGCTCAATAACTCGGACTCGCTCTACTCCGGCGATGACCCGTGTCCCGCCATGACGGGTAGCGTGGGCGACGCGCTGCGGCTCGGCTGCTCAGCCATCGGCTTCACGATCTACCCTGGCTCGGCCCTGCGCAACGAGATGTACCAGCAGCTCCGCGAGCTGGCCGAGGACGCCAAGGCCGCGGGCCTGGCGATTGTGATCTGGTCCTACCCGCGCGGCGCCGCGCTCTCCAAGGAGGGCGAGACCGCGATCGACGTGGTGGCCTACGGCGCGCAGATCGCGGCCCAGCTCGGGGCGCACCTGATCAAGGTCAAGCTGCCTTCGGCGTACCTCGAGCAGGATGCCGCGCGCAAGGTCTACGAGAAGCAGGGGATCCCCATCGATACATTGGCCGACCGCGTCCGACACGTGGTGCAGAGCGCCTTCAACGGCCGTCGCATCGTGATCTTCTCGGGCGGTCCGGCCAAGGATCGCAAGGGGATCATCGAGGAGGCCCAGGCCATTGCCGAGGGCGGCGGCTTTGGTTCCATCATCGGACGCAACTCCTTTCAGCGGGCCAAGACCGAGGCCATCGAGCTGCTGCACGAGGTGATGGAGATCTACGCTCGCTCCTAACACCCGCATCCGAGCGCGCTGGGTTCCTCCCCTGGACCATGACTCGCGTTCTGATCGGACTGGTCGTCTCCCTCGGACTGAGTCTGCCCTCCGTCGCCTCCGGCGCGACGCTGCGCCAGTACTTCAGGTATCTCTCCAGCGACGATGAGCAGGTGCGCTTCGGCGCGGCGCTGACACTCGCCTACGCGAAGCAACCCAACCTGGCCTCCACCCTTGCCGCGAGACGTCGCCCCACATCGACGCGCTTGCGGCCCGTGGGGCGCTCTTCCGCAACGCGATCAGCCCTTCGTCCTGGACGCTGCCGGCACACATGTCCCTGTTCACATCGCTCTATCCGTCCTATCACAAGCTCGACCATGGAGGACGTCTGGGGAGTGTAAGACTCGACGAGTCCGAGGTGACGCTGGCGGAGATCTTGAAGGGGGCCGGCTACGCGACGGCCGGCTTCGTGGCACACCCCTTCTTGTCGGGGGAGTGGGGCTTCGATCTGTATCGCCGTTTCTCGACGCGCGCGGACTTGCAGGCGGACCGCGCCCAGCTCTGGCTGGAGTGGCACCGCTTTCCACGTCAGCCGGGGGCTCGTCCCTCCCTCCTTCTTCCTGTTCGCGCACTACTTCGACCCGCAAGGAAAGTCCAAGAGCAGGAGGTTCATGAACGACGTGCGTCCCGGAGACCCTGGCTATCGACTCGCGTTCTATGACAGTGCGATCCATTTCGTGGACGCCCAGCTGAAGAGGGTCTTTGACGCGCTGCAAGACGCGGGCTGGGCGGAGTCCACGCTCGTGATCCTCGTCTCCGATCATGGTGAGGAGCTAGGGGAGCACGGCGCTTTCGGTCACAAGAGCACGCTCTATCGAGAGTCGCTGATGGTTCCGCTCGTCCTCCGCTACCCGCGAGTGATCGAGGCCGACCAGACTGTCGAGGTGCCGGCCTCTCTGCTGGACATCTTCCCGACCGTACTCGACCTTGGTCGGGCTCGAGCCGCCCGCTGGGCTCCAGGGGACCAGTCTGCTGCCCTACATCAGGCAGAAAGGGCGTCCCTCGAAAAGTCCTGCCGGACATGGGCGACCCCTCTTTGCTGAGCTGCATCCTGTGGAGTTCGACGCGGGCTACGATTTCTTCAGCAAGTCCATCCAGGTAGGCCAACACAAGCTTATCCGGAGCTACTTCAAGGACGGCCGCGTGAGGAGCGAGCTCTACGACCTGTCAGAGGATCCCGAGGAAAAGCTCAATCTATACGACGCGCGTAAAGCGGAGCGAGCGGTACGCGAGCTGGAGGCGAGCCTTCTGGCCTTCATTCTGGAGGGCGCCTCGTACAGGCCCGGAGCCGAATCCGAGAATGAGTTCAGCATCGACGATAGAACGCGGGAGCAGCTGCGTGCGCAAGGCTACATAGATTAGGTGGCGTCGGGCTGATATCATACCGCGCATGCACGAGCTACTCGACCTCAGTCTGATCGAGCTGACCGACGCCCTGCGGGCCAAGAAGGCATCGGCCGTGGAGCTGATGGAAGCCGTTCTCGCGCGCATCGATGAGACCAACCCGGACCTGAACGCCGTTGTGGCCATGCACGACCGTGAGAAGCTCTTGTCCGAAGCCCGTGCGGCGCAGGAGCGGATCGCGAGGGGTGAGGCGCGGGTGCTCGAGGGCGTCCCCCTGGGCGTCAAGGACCTGCAGGACGCCGAGGGTCTGGTCACCTCTCAGGGCTCGCTGCCGTTCAAGGACCACGTCGCCGATCGCGATTGCACACAGGTCGGGCGGCTGCGGGCGGCGGGCGCGATCGTCGTGGGTAAGACGAACTCGCCCGAGTTCGGATACGCCGCGATCACAAAGAACCTCGTCTACGGTGTGACCCGCAACCCCTGGGATCTCGAGCTCACCCCGGGCGGCTCGAGCGGAGGCTCGTCGGCGGCCCTGGTCTCGGGCACGCTGCCGCTGGTGACGTCCAGCGATGGTGGGGGCTCGATCCGTATACCGGCCAGCTTCACCGGTGCCTTTGGTCTCAAACCCTCGCACGGACGCGTGCCCAAGGGTCCCATGGAGCGCTGGGTCTACGAGGACACTTCATGCTTCGGCCCGTTGACCAAGACCGTCGAGGACGGGGCGCTCTTCCTGGACCAGGTCGTGGGGCCGTCCCCGTACGATCCGAAGAGCCTCCCGCATCCCGGCTTGTCCTACCTGGACGCGGTGCGCCGGGGACCGCCCGGGAACCTGCGCATCGCTTACTCGCCGGACCTTGGCTACTCCGTGGTGCAGTCCGATGTCGCCGAGGTGGTCTATGACGCGGCGCGGGTCTTCGAGAAGCTGGGGCACCGGGTGGAGGAGATTCAGGGGGGGCCGCCACTCCTGGGACGGGAGTGGGGCTTGATGGGCGCGTTCGAGAAGGCCGCTGAGCTGCACCATCTTCTGCCTGAGCACGAGCACGAGTTCGGCCGCATGTTCCTACGTGGAATCAAGACCGGCTGGAATATGACGCCCGAGATCTTCGACCAGGGGCAACGTTCGCGTATGCAACTCAACAACTGGTGCGCGCAGATCTTCGACGAGTATGACCTGCTGATCACGCCCACCCTGCCGTTCGATCCGCCACCCGCACGAGGTCCCTACCCGAAAGAGACGGAGGGCCGGCCGCAGCTGGCATGGGGCGTTGCCTCGTTCACGATTCCCTTCAACCTCTCGTGGCACCCGGCCGGCACGGTGCGCGCCGGTCTCTCCCGCGCGGGGCTTCCCATCGGCATGCAGATCGTTGCAGCGCGACATCGTGACGAACTCGTGTTGCAGGCGGCGCGCGCCTTCGAACGCGAGCGCCCCTGGCACCCGCACTGGCCCACAAGCTGGTAATTCGCAATGCGGATCGCGGTTGCCGCCGACCATGCGGGCTTCGAGTTCAAAACTCGCCTGATCGAGGAGCTACGTACCCTCGGGCACATGGTGGCTGATGAGGGAACCGACTCGCCGGAGTCGTGTGATTATCCGGACTACGCCATTCCCGCGGCGCGGAGTGTGTCCGAGGGCAAGAGCGACCGCGCCATCCTGGTCTGCAGCAACGGCATCGGGATGGGCATGGTCGCAAATCGGATTCCCGGAGTGCGTGCTGCCGTGGTCTACAGCGAGCGTACGGCCGAAATGACCCGCGGACATAATAATTCGAACGTGCTCTGTCTGGGCGCGCAGCAGTTTCCCGAAGAAGATCTGCTCAAGTTTGTGCGTATATGGCTGGACACGGACTTCGAAGGCGGGCGTCACGCCCGACGCATGAAGAAGGTGAGGTCGCTGGAGTGAGCGAGAGCGTAGACGACGGGCGGAACTATACGCATTGGGATGCGAACCAGGCGGAAGCCACCGGCAAGTGGGCGGAGAACCGTCGGCTGGCGGCGGCCATGCGCCGGGTCATCGAACATCTGGTGAGGAGCGATGCAAGCGAGGAGGAGCTGCGCACGGCGGCGGACGGGCTGGAGCGCTATGCAGAGCGCTTGGAGAGGCATCCGCGCCGCAACCGTCCGGCCGGCTTCGCAGAGAGCGCGAACGCGGGTGACGTGGGAGCGTTCTTCGACTTCAGCCCGCAGATCGGGCTCTGCAACCCCCTGGCCCCGCCCATTGAGCTATGGGCGAAGGAGGATCAGGTCTACGGAAACGTGAACTTCGGCTCGGCCTACGAGGGCCCACCGGGCTGCGTACACGGTGGGGCGATCGCCGCAGCGTTCGATGAGGTGCTGGGCTTCGCCCAATCGATCACGGGTCGTCCTGGCATGACCGGAACGCTCGTCGTCAAGTACCGCCAGCCCACGCCGCTGCGCACCGATCTGCGTTTCGAGGCGCGCGTGGCGCGTAGCACTGGGCGCAAGAACTTCGTCGAGGGTCGTCTCTGCGCCGGCGAGCTGCTCTGTGCGGAGGCGGAGGGGATCTTTGTCTCCATCGGCCGCGAACGCTTTCAGCAGCTGGCCGAGGCCCAAGCTCGCCGCGAGCAAGTATCAGGCTAGTCCCGGCTACGAACCTAGCAGGACGGCTGCCCCCGGGGGCCGTTGCGGTCAAAGCTGAGACTACTTCAGCTCGCGTTTGAGGATCTTCCCCGTCGGTCCTTTGGGCAGGCCGTCGCTGAACTCGATGATGCGTGGGTACTTGTAGGCTGCGAGACGCTCCTTGGTGTACGCGGTGAGCTCGTCGGCGCTCAGGCTCTGGCCGGGAGCGAGCACGACCACGGCCTTGATCTCCTCGCCGTGACTCGGATGGGGAACCCCGAATACGGCCGCCTCGACGATGGCCGGATGTGCGTACAGGATCTCCTCCACCTCGCGCGGGTACACGTTGAATCCGCCGCGGATGATCATGTCCTTCTTGCGATCCACGATCCAGTAGCAGCCGTCCTCGTCCCGTACGCCGATATCGCCGCTGTGAAACCAGCCGCCGCGCAGAGCGTCCTTTGTGGCCTCGGGCCGCTTGAGATAGCCCTTCATGATGTTGTGCCCGCGAATGCAAATCTCGCCTCTCTCACCTTCGGGCAGGGGTTGGTCCTTGTCGTCGAGGATCGTCAGCTCCACGCCCCACACGGGGTAGCCGATCGAGCCCGGCTTACGGGGCTTGTCGAGCTGATTGAAGCTGGCCACGGGGGAAGTCTCCGAGAGGCCGTAGCCCTCCAGGATCTGCACGCCGTACTTCTCCTCGAAGGCACGCATGACCTCGACCGGCATGGGCGCGCCGCCGGTCATGCAGATGCGCAGCGAGGAGAGGTCGAAGGCGTCCGCCCCGGGATGGTTGAGCAGCGCGAAGTACATGGTGGGTACGCCCGCAAAGATCGTGACTTTGTCCCGCTGCAGGATGGTGAGGGCATCCTCGGGCGTGAAACGCGGCAGCAGCGTGAAGCCCGCGCCCTCGGAGATCATGGCGTTCTGGATGCAGGTCTGGCCGAAGGAGTGAAAGAGCGGAAGCGTTGCGATGGCGACGTCGTCGCTCTGGATCGGTAAGAGGCGGGGAACGACCGCGGCGCAGTTCAGCAGCAGGTTTGAGTGCGTCAGCTCCGCGCCCTTGGGCTTGCCTGTCGTGCCCGAGGTGTACAGGATCACGGCGGTGTCGTCCGGCCGTGTGGGGTGGATGGCCTCGAGCGGCGCGGCCTCCGCCAGCTCCACCAGGCTGGGTGCGCCCGGCACCTCGCCCCCGGCCCAGACCAGCGGGACGCCGGCCCCCTCAGCGCCCTTGGTGGCGGGGTTGCTGAAGAGGGGATGTGCGATCAGGAGCTTGGCTTCGGAATCCTGCACGTGGTAGGTCACCTCGGGCGCGGAGAGCAGCACGTTCAACGGGACCACGGTGCAGCCTGCGTACAGAATCCCGAAGTAGGACTGCGTGAACTCGGGAACATTCGGCACGAGCAAGGCCACCTTGTCGCCGGGTCCGAGCCCGCGCTCGATCAGGCTGCTGGCGATGCCTCGCGCGGCGCGGTCCACCTCCGCGTAGCTCCAGCTCTGCTCGTTCAAACGGATCAGGGGATGGCCGGGCCGCTCGCGGGCCGAGCTCGCGAGGATCGTTCCTAGGTTCAGCGCCATGCTTTGACTCCCTCCGTTGTGAGTCCGCGTTAGCGGAACTCGGAGAATAGTTTGGCGAGCACCTCCATCGACGCAAGCCAGTGATCGAGCTCGGGCTGGCTGGGAGAGGCCAGGAGATGCTGCAGCCCCATTTTCTGGAAGAGTTCCAGACGCCGGCGCAGATCGTCCTTCTCGTCGGAAAGTCCGTCCCACGCCACGCGCATGGAGAGGATGAAGTCCTCCTCCGGACGCTCGGCCCGCAGGCGACTCAGAATGGGCTGAGTCTCCTCGGGGCTCATGAAGGTGCCATGCCAGCCGTCGCCTGCGCGCACAGCGCGGCGTAAGGCTGCGTCCGACGCGCCGCCAATCCAGATGGGGATGCGGCGGCCCGGCTGGGGCCGGACACGCAGGTTGTTCAGCCGCACCCGAGGTCCCTCGAAGTTGACGGGGTCCTGCTCCCAGCAGGCGCGAAGCACGTCGAGGGCCTCATCGGTGCGGGAGCCGCGCTCGGAGAAAGGCACGCCCAGCGCCTCGAACTCGGCCTCCAGCCAGCCGGCAGCCGCACCCGCGATGAGCCTCCCCCCGCTGAGGCGGTCGAGCGTGGCGAGCTCCTTGGCCAGGTGCAGTGGATGGCGGTAGGGAAGCACGAGCACCGAGGTTCCGATTCCCACCCGCTGGGTGATCGCGGCCGCCCAGGTGAGCGTGATGATCGGCTCGTAGAAATGCGACGGCACATAAGCGCCCTGCGCCGGCGCGGCGAGGTGGTCGCTCGCCCAGACGTCGTCGAATCCAAGCTCCTCGGCCCGGACCGCGGCACGCTGGATCGCTTCGGGGCCGGCAATACGACCGAATTGGGGCAGGTGGATCCCGAACTTCACGGTCGTAGCCTACACGGAGCCGTGGGGCGGGCTCAAGCGGGCCCCACCGGACAGGACACTAGCCTCGCTGCCGCAGCTCGAACTCGCGCAGGCCGCAGTAGAGCACCGGCACGACCGAGAGCGTGACCAGAGCGAAGAGCATCCCGCCAAAGATGGGGACCGCCATCGGAATCATGATGTCCGCCCCGCGCCCGGAGGAGGTCAACACGGGGAGCAAGGCGAGCACGGTTGTCGCGGTGGTGATCAGCGCCGGGCGGATCCGACGCTCGCCCGCGATGACCACACTGCGACGGATCTGTGCGACATCGTCCGGTCGCTGTTCGTTGAAAGTCTGCTCCAGGTAGGTGGCGATGAGAACGCCGTTGTCACTCGCGATCCCGAACAACGCAATGAAGCCCACCCAGACGGCGACGCTCAAGTTGATCGGATGCATCTGGAAGACGTCGCGCAGGTTGGCGCCGAAGAAGCCGACGTCCAGGAACCAGGGAGCGGCATAGAGCCAGAGCAGGATAAAGCCGCCGGCCCACGCGACTAGAATGCCCGAGAAGACCATGAGAGTTACGGGTAGAGAGTTGAACTGGAAATAGAGGATCAGAACGATGATGAGCAGCGCGATGGGCAAGACCACGCGCAGCCGCTCGACGCTGCGGATCTGATTCTCGTATGTGCCCGCGAACGAATAGCTTACCCCCTGTGGGAGGTTGAGCTCTCCGGAGGCGAGTTGACTCTCGAGTGCCCGGCGTGCGTCTTCCACGACGTTGACCTCGGCCTGGCCGGGCTGCATGTCGAAGGTCACATAGCTCACGAGAACTGTATCCTCGCTCTTGATCACCTGAGGCCCCCGCACGTACTCGATATCGACAAGCTGCGTGAGCGGCACCTGTGGGCCGCTCGGGGTAGGGACGAGGATCTCGCCCAGGCTTTCGAGCCGGTCTCGCAGCTCGCGCGGATAGCGAACGCGTACCGGATAGCGCTCGCGGCCCTCGACCGTGGTCGTCAGAGGTCGGCCTCCGATCGCGACCTCGATCACGTCCTGGACGTCGCGCACGTGAAGGCCGTAGCGACCGATCGCCTTGCGATCGATGCGGAGCTCGATGTAGGGTTTGCCCACGGTGCGATCGGCGATCACCGTGGAGGCCTTGATCGACGGTATCGACTTTAGCACACGCTCCACCTCGACCCCCGCGCGCTCCAGCGAGCTGAGGTCGGGCCCCTTGAGCTTGAGTCCCATGGGAGCACGCATCCCCGTCTGCAGCATCACCAGGCGCGTCGCGATGGGCTGAAGCTTGGGAGCCGAGGTGGTGCCTAGCAGGCGGGCAGCGCTCAGAATCTCGTTCCAGATGTCGTCCGAATTTCGAATGTGCGAGCGCCACTGTCGAACGCGCTTGCCAGAGTCGTTGGTTCCGTACTCCGGCTTGTACTGCACCACGATCTCCATCATGGAGATGGGCGCGGGGTCGAGAGCACTCTCCACACGGCCCAGCTTGCCGACGACCATATCGATCTCGGGAATCGACTCGATCGCCATATCAAGCTTCGAGAGCACGTCGAGTGCCTCTCCGATCGAAGCGTGAGCCATCGTGCTGGGCATGTAGAGGAAGCTGCCCTCGTCGAGAGGTGGCATGAACTCGCGACCGAGGCCGGGGAAGCTGCGGGCGATGGCGCGCCCCGGGGCGCTCTTCTCCAAGACGTCGGGGAGCCAGCCGAAGACGCGTGGGAACCCCAACCAGATGAGCAGCCCGACAAATAAGATCCCTGTCGGGATGCTGAGGAAGGCGCCCTTGTGGTCCAGAGACCAGCGCAGGAGTCGGGGGTAGGTGCGCTGAAAGACGAGGACTCCCCAGAGCAGTCCGCCAACCAGGAGCAATACGAAGAGGACATTGCGCAGCACACCGGTCCCGGCACCGAGGGGCGACCACTCGAACACCAGCAGCGCGCCCACTGCCAGAACCGCGAGTACCGTTGCGATCGGCGCGTCGATGTGCCGCAGACGAGCGGGCAGCCAACGCGCGAGGAACGGAAGCTCGCCCCAGCTGCGTGGGGATCGAGAAGGCTTCCAGCGGCCAAAAACCAGGTGCGCCGCGGTCGGGATCAGCGCGAGCGCGATTACGACGGCCGCCAGCAGGGCGAAGGTCTTGGTGAAGGCGAGCGGCCGGAAGAGTTTGCCCTCCGCAGCCTGCAGCGTGAAGACAGGCAGGAAGCTCACGACGGTGGTGGCGACGGCGGTGACTACCGCGCCCCCCACCTCGCAGGTGGCACGGTAGATCACGCCGAGCCGATCCTCGCTCGATTCCGACTCGCGTAAGTGGCGTACGATGTTCTCGCACACGATCACGCCCATGTCGACCATGGTTCCGATCGCAATGGCGATGCCCGAAAGAGCCATGATGTTGGCGTCGACCGAGAAGAGCTTCATGCCGATGAAGGCCATGAGCACCGCGAGGGGGAGTGTCGCCGCGATCAGGCCTGAGCTGCGCACGTTTCGAACCAAGACCAGGACCACCAGTACGGCCACCAGGATTTCGAGTCGGAGCGCTTCCTCCAGTGTGCCCAGCGTCTCGTGAATGAGGCCCGTCCGGTCGTAGAACGGGATGATCCTGACGCGGGAGCGCGTCCCATCCGCGAGCACCTTTTCCGGCAGAGCGGGCGAGATCTCCGCGATCTTCTCCTTCAGGCGCCCGATCACTTCCAGAGGATTGGCGCCATAGCGCACGACGACGACACCTCCCACCGCCTCCGCGCCGCCCTTGTCGAGCGCCCCGCGGCGGAGGGCTGGACCGATGCCTACGTGTGCGATGTCCCGAATACGGACGGGTACGTCGTTGTGCAACGCGACCGCCGTCTCCTCGATGTCCTCCACCGAGCGCAGGAAGCCCACGCCCCGAATCGCGTACTCGACTCGATTGACCTCGATGCTGCGCGCGCCCACGTCGGCGTTCGAACGCTGCACGGCGCGGATGACCTGCGCCAGGGATACGCCGTAGGCGTGCATCGCGTCCGGGTCCGCATCGATCTGATACTCGCGCACGAAGCCGCCCACCGAGGCCACCTCGCTCACCCCCTCGACGCTCTGAAGCGCGTAACGAACCTGCCAGTCCTGGATGCTGCGCAGCTCCTCCAGGTCCCAGCCTCCGGTCGGATCGCCCTGCGGGTCGCGGCCCTCGAGCGTGTACCAGAACACCTGGCCCAGCGGGGTTGCGTCGGGGCCCAGCGCCGGATTCACCCCCTCGGGCAGGGTTTGCGAGGGCAGGCTCGAGAGCTTCTCGAGAATGCGGGAGCGGGACCAGTAGAACTCCACGCTCTCATCGAAGATCACGTAGATCGAGGAGAAGCCGAACATGGAGAAGCTGCGCACGCTCTTCACACCCGGGAGCCCCAGCAGGGCTACGGTGAGGGGGTAGGTGATCTGGTCCTCCACGTCCTGCGGGCTCCGGCCCGGCCAGTCGGTGAAGACAATCTGCTGGTTCTCGCCGATGTCGGGGATCGCATCGACGGGGACCGGATCGCGCGGCAGACCGGGTATCTCCCAATCGAACGGGGCCACCATCACCCCCCACAAGAGAAACGCCCCGAGCAGCAGAATGGGAACGAGCCTCCGCTTGAGAAAGAAGAGGACCAAGCGATCGATCCACGAGCTCCCGTGGTTCTGCGCCCCCTCCGGCATCAGTGGTTGGGCTCCGGCAGCGACATCTCTCCATGCGGCTGCCCGCCACCTCCCGGGGTGCCCCCCTCGGGCAGCATCATGCTCGGCCGACCCTGGATCTGGAGCGCGCTATCGATCTTGAAGGCACCCCGTGTCACCACCCGTTCGCCCTCGTGCAAGCCGGACTCGACCACGTAGAAGTCTCCTGCGCGCGGGCCGAGCACCACCTCCCGTCCCTCGAAGGTGGGTCGCTCGCTAACGGGCGAGCGCACGTAGACAATGGCGCGGCGTCCGGTGAGCAGCGGCGCCGACGCGGGGATCACGAGCGGCGGCTCTGCGCCTTGCGCGCGTACTTTCGCAAGCACGCTTGCATGCACGAACATCTCCGGCTTGAGCAGCCCATCGGGATTCGGGGCCTCCACACGGACCTTGGCGGTTCGCGTGCGTGGGTCCAGCACGGGGTCGATGAACGAGACCTCACCCTGGAAGCGTCGGCCGGGAAACGCGTCACTCTCGAACGTGACCGCCTGGCCCAGCTCGATCCAGGGAAGGTCGCTCTCGTAGGCATCGAGCTTGGCCCATACGATCGAGAGGTCGGCGACCGTGTAGATGGGACTACCGGTCTCGACGTACGCTCCCTCGACCGCGTGCTTGCGCAGGACGACCCCGTCAAGGGGCGACTCGATCACGCTGAGATGCTCGGCCTTGCCTCGCTTTTCGAGCTCAGCGATCTGTGCCGGGGAGAGCCCGAGCAGTCGCAGCTTTTCGCGCGCTGCCTTGAGTGTAGCTTGTGTGCCTCTTCTCATGCGCTCCGAGTGGCTGCCCTCGAGCGCGCGTTCAGCGCGGCGAGCCTGCAAGAGCTCCTCCTGTGCGCTCACGAGCTCGGGGCTGTACAGCAGCACGAGGGGATCCCCGCGACGCACCTTCACGCCGGTGAAGTCGACGTAGAGACGCTCCAGCCGTCCCGGAACCCAGGCCGTAATCTCACGTACGCGTGTTTCATCGAGCTCGATCTTGCCGACCAGGCGCAGCTCGAAGTGCACCGGGCGCCGCTCGACCAGCACGGTCTGGATCTCGGCCCGCTTCATGGCCTCGTACGACATCTCGAGCCCGGCGACCGAGTTCTCCGCCCGCATCTCCACGGGGACGAGCTCCATGCCACAGAGCGGACAGCGACCGGGCTCGTCGGCATGGATGTGTGGATGCATCGAGCAGGTCCACCGGCCCTCCGCCGCAGGCTGCTCTGAAAGGCGCAGCTCCCCGGTGCGATCTGTTCCGCAACCGTGTCCCACGGCATAGCCAACGAGCACGAGCACCAGAGCCGCCACAAGCGCGCGTGAGCGGGTCATCGCGCCACCGCCGCGGGCTCTTCGACGCCCTCCGGTGTCATACCCATTCGCGCCAGGATCGCGGTGGTCACGCGGCCGCGGTCCGCACGCGCCCGTGCCAGCTCGAGCTGAAACTGCAGCAGGACCCGCTCGGCATCGAGCGTATCGACGAAGCTCGTGGCGCCCGTCGCGAAGCTGGTGTTTGCGGCATTGAAGGCTTGCTGGCCCAGCGGGATAAGGCTCTTGCGATAGAGCTCGATGCGACGCTCGGCATCGCGCTGCTCGAACAGCAGCACTTCCGTCTCCGCTAAGAGCCGCAGCTCGCGATCCCTCTGCGTCACCAGCGTGCCGCGGTGCCGCGCGTCGGCCTCACGGATGGCTGCACGGTACTTGGACCGCTGAACGGGGATCGGCACCGACACACTCAGAATCCAGGCATCGCGGCCAGAATCACTGAAATTCGTGAGATCCGAGCGAGACGTTCGAATGTTCTCGATCCCCAGGGTGATATCCGGAAACTGGTCGCGTCGGGTCAGGGCCAGGGAGCGGTCCGCCTCTCGAGTCTCGAATCGCAGGGCCAGCAGCTCCGGGCTGTTGCTTCGCACGTGCTCGAGAACCGTTGCGTTATCCGGTAGCGCGTCCGGCGGATCGAGCAGGGGCACGGGCCAGGGCAGGGGGACGTCGACGTCACGCCCCAGGGCTGCATTCAGGCGCTTGGCCCAGGGCTCTCGCATCTCCTCGAAAGAGCGCAGGCGATCCTCGAGCGTCCCGACCTCCACCTGCACCCGCAGCAGGTCGGACTGGGGCGCGCGACCCGTCGCGTAGCGCGTACGGACGACGTTCTCGACTCCCTCGAGTAGCGTCAGGTTCTCATGCGTGACCTCGATCGCGCGTGCCAGATACGCGTAGGCGTAATACGCGTGGGCCACGTGCTCGAAGACCGCGAGGCGTTTCTCGCGGTAGCGGTGCCAGGCGCTGAGGGCGGCCTGCTCCGCGCTGTCGACCCGCAGCCCGAGCTTCCCGAAGAAGGGGAAACGCTGCGCCAGACCGATGCGATGTTCCTGCGGACCGAGGGCCGTCTCCACCTCGTCCGTGAAGTAGCCGTAGCGCAGCGTCGGATCGGGCCAGCCAGCGGCCTGTGGCACGCGCTCGAGGGCGACTTCCCAGCGCAGGCGTGCGGCCTCGACGGCCGGGCTTTGCCTCTGCGCGAGCTCGAAATAGGCGGCCAGCGGAGCGTCCGGGCCGGGCTCCGTTTCGACGGCCCGCGCCGCATGCGAGCCGCTGAGCGTCACGGCGATTTGGAGTACGCCCAGCGCACTCCAGGCTAAAATTTCTTGCATATGTCACTCCGAATCAGGCAAAGGGGATCACGGCGCCCGCAAGCGGGCGCACGGGTTCAGCGGATCTCCCGCTTTCTAGATCTGGAGTGGTGAGCTCTGTCTCAGGTAGGCTGAGCTGGAGTCCAGAGGGGATAGGTGTGTATGGCTCGCACGGCTGGTCCAGGCCGGGAGACGCAGCTGCAGCTGGCTTGGCGCCACCAGCAGGGCAACCTGCTGCAGCGTCTCGGAAGAGAGCTTGCCCGAGACGTAGGCGTCGCACGCTGCGCAGCATTGTGCGTCGTCGTCTGCTCCTAGGTCATCCGGCGCCGCCGCCGGATGCGCGTGGCAGGGTGGTACCGCTGCCTTCGGCTCAGGCGCCGATCCCTCGCAGATCGCGGGAGCGATCGGCACGAAGATCATCAGCAGCAGCGCCAGTACTCGATTACGCATCTCGGCTTCCTGTTTCCAGTCGACCCTGAGGCGTCGCAACTATAGCGGATCGCGTGGGCGTATCCCACAGACCCTGGCCTCTAGCCTAAGGTCTAGAGTTACAATCGGTTCCGATGCTAGTCAGCCTGAAGGGCTAGGCTCCGTAGCAGAACATCATGAACAGGATCACCACCACCGATGCGTGAAGGTTCGTCCTCCGACTTCACACCTGCGCTCGGCTTTCGCTGGCTGACCCGGCTCTACGATCCCGTTCTGCGCGCAACGCTGAAGGAGAAGAAGTTCAAGGGTCTGCTGGTGCAGCAAGCGGGGATCGAGCCCGATCAGCGCGTGCTGGACCTAGGCTGCGGGACGGGCACGCTCACCGTCATGCTCGCTCGCGCCTGTCCCCAGGCGGAGGTCGTGGGTCTGGATGCGGACCCGGAGGTGATCGAGATCGCGCGCCGGAAGATCGCCAGCGCGGGCGTACGGGTCGAGCTCTTTCAGGGCATGGCGTTCGCACCGCCCTTCGACGCGAACTCCTTCGATCGCGTGGTCTCGAGTCTCGTGCTGCATCACCTGAGTCGCGTGGACAAGCGGAGGACCTTCTCGAAGCTGCGGGAGCTCTTGAAACCCGACGGCGAGCTCCACATTGCTGACTGGGGCCAGGCGCAGAACACCCTCATGCGTCTCGCATTCCTGAGCGTGCAGCTGCTCGACGGCTTCGAGAGCACCAGCGACAACGTCGAAGGTCGGCTGATTCCACTGCTGGAGGAGGCCGGCTTCGAGTCGGTGGAGGAGACGCAGCGCGAGATGACGCTCTTCGGAACGCTCTCGCTCTACCGCGCGCTCAACCCGCGTTGAGCGCTCAGCGCCTCGGCAGGCGCGTCTTTCCCATGCGCAGGATGTGCTCGAAGTGCGGCCGCTCGACCGGCATCACCGAGAGGCGCGACTGGCGGACCAGCGGCAGGTTCTTGAGGACCGGCTCTGATTTGATCTCGGCCAGCAAGACCGAGCGCTCGAACGCTCTCAGCGGCTTGAGGTCCACCACCAGCCAGCGCTCGTCCTCGGTCGTGGGGTCGCCGTAGGCCTCGCGCGTTACGCGCGCCACGCCCACCACCTCCTTGCCCTCGTTGGAGTGGTAGTAGAGGACGAGATCCCCCTTGCGCATCGACGCCAGGTGATTGCGCGCCGCATAGTTGCGAACGCCGTCCCAGTAGGTCGAGCCATCCCGCACGAAATCGTTCCACGAGTACTTGGAGGGCTCGGACTTCACCAGCCAGTAGCCGCGCGCCATCTGGACCCCCGTGCTTTCTCAGGGCGCGATCGCGCGCGCGGCCTCCGGGAGCTTGTCGGTGACCCGAATGATCGGGATTCCGGTCTGGGTGTTCTGGTGCATCTCGTGCATTGCGCGCGGGAGGTCCTCGAAAGCGTAGACCTCCTTGTGAATAGTCGGCTTGAAAACCGAGCCGTAGAGCGCGGTGCAGGCATTGGAGCCATCGATGGTATCGAAGTGCGTGTGATCCAGCGTGATCTGCTTGACCGAGGCGCCGGCGGAGTCGTAGCTGATGCGCTTGTCGAGCTGCCAGCCGGCGCTTACGTTCACACCCTCGCGCCCCATGGCCGTGAGACCCGCGGCAAAGACCGGGCCGCGCATCATGTCGCACACGATGTGTGCGCCCACGCCACCCGTGCGCTGCTTGATCTCCTTGCTGAACGCGCGCACGCCTTCCCGGTCCTGGAAGCGATTGAAGGCCTTCTGGTCGATGCCCTCGATCCCGAGCTTCTCTAGCGCGTCGCGCCGAGCCGGATTGCCCGAGCAGAAGAGCGCGCGGTGACCCTCCGCCCGCGCGAGCATCAAGAAGAGCTCCGAGACACCGCCGCCGAATGCCAGCACGTTCAGACGCGCGAGCTTCTCGCGCGGGATCTTGAGGCGTAGGATTCCGTGGCCACGGCGCCAGAGGTGGTACGCCGTCGGCGCCCGCAACGGGAGCGCCGCGATCTCCCACAGGCTGAGGCCGCAGTCGAGCGGCGCGGGCACGAGCTGCCAATCCCCGACCACGGCCTCCTCTCCGTACCAGCCGATCGATTCGGGCTGGTCGTAGGCCCAGATCCGGGTCGGATAGCCGTAGCTGTCCGGCTCGCCGTTGCAATGGGTGACCACGATCTCACCGGGCTTGAAGCGTGTGACCTGGCTGCCCACGCCCAGGACTTCGCCCAGCGCGCTGTTGCCGGGATAGATCTTTCCCCCGCGTACCTCCGTAATGTTCACGGTGTCCGCGAGCGCCGCGTGGTTCACGTTGTGCTCCGCCGAAACCGCGAGGATGCGGAGATGAACGTCACTGGCTCCCATCTCACGCAGCTCGAGCTGGTCCAGCCGGATGACCCGCGAAACGTCGAACTTGGTGAGATCATCCCCGACCCGCTGGCGTTCCTCGGCGATGGCTTCAGCGGTGATCGAATAGGCGCGTGGCATGATTTCTCCTACGGGCTCGCCCCATGCTCCGCCGGGGCTCACCTGCATCATGAGGCCTGGCGCTCAGAGCTTCAAGCCCAGGGCCAGTTTGTGTCAGACTGCGGGCGGGTGATGCCGGAGGCAAGTTGGGATGAGCGAGCAGCTTTTGGGCAAGCGGGCACTGGTGACGGGAGGGTCTCGAGGGATCGGACGCGGAATCGCGCTGGCGTTCGCCGAAGCCGGTGCCGACGTGGCTATCGGATATCGACGCGAGGCCGACGCCGCCCAGGCCGTGACCAAGGAGATCGAGGCCCTCGGCCGACGGGCTTTCAGCTTCGCCGCCGATGTGAGGGATCCACAAGCCGTGACCGAGATGACGACCGGGGCGCGCGACGCGCTCGGCGGGCTCGACGTGGTGGTCGCCAACGCCGGCGTGCCGACACGTTTCGAGCCCCTGCACGAGGTCGACCCGGGTTACTGGGAGCGCGTGATCGGCATCAACCTTACGGGCGTGTTCCACACCGTGCGCGCGGCGCTGCCCATTTTGCGCGAGCAGCGTTCGGGCGTGATCCTCACCATCTCCTCCGTTGCCGCCGACGCCTGTGGCGCGAACGGCGCTGGATACGTGGCGTCCAAAGCGGCCGTCAACGCGCTCACCAAGATGGTCGCACGCGAGAACGCAGCCGAGAACATCCGCTGCAACATCATCTCGCCGGGGCTCGTCATGACGGACATGGGTCAGGCATTGCTGGAGGCCCACGGTGAGAAGCTCGTGCGGGACATCCCCCTGGGCCGGCTCGGAACCCCCGAGGAGATCGGGCGCCTGGCGGTCTACCTGGCCTCCGACGATGCCGACTGGATCACAGGCAAGAACTTCCGGATTGACGGCGGACAGTGGTGAAGGCGGAGGGACCGCTACCACACGCTACGCGCAGCCTGCTCCCCGACGCTGTCGCGCGTCAGATCCAGAGCAAGATTCTCGACGGTACCCTCCGGGCGGGCGATCGCCTGCCGCCGGAACGTGAGCTGGCCCAGCAGCTCGGCGTCAACCGCAGCTCGGTGCGAGAGGCGCTTAAGAAGCTGGAGCAGCTGCGACTGGTCGCCATTCAACAGGGCTCCGGCATACGCGTTCAGAGCCCCGATGAGGCGAGCTTCGATCTGGTCGGGGCAATGCTGTTTCCCAGTGGACGGCCCAATCTGACACGGATCGCTGACCTGCTCGAGCTGCGCGAGATTCTTTTCGGCGGAAGCATGCGCCTCGCGCTGGAACGAGCCAGCGGCGGCGAGATCGAGGAGGTGGTAGGGCAGCTTCACCGCGCCGCTGATCCGGACTTGCCGGATGAGGATTTCGTCCAAGCACTGAGCGGACTGCAGCATGCTCTGGCCTGCATATCGGGCAATCGGATCCTGGTCATGCTCTCGAACTCCCTCGGGCGTTTTACCTCGCAAGCCGGCTTTCGCAGCGCCAACACGCTGGTGGCGCTCGACCGCCGGCTACTCGTGTCCCTGGCTCGACGTCTTGCCGTGGCGATGGAGGCGCGCGACGTCGAGCGCGCACAGGGGTTCTTGATGGATATCTTGAGGCGTGTAACTCGAGCCACGCTCAAGGGGCTCGATCCCCCCATCGCAACGGCCTAGGCGGCCGACCCGCGACTTGCCCTCAGGGAAAGGTTGACCCAGCGGGAGCCCGCGGGATAAAACTGTAGCCCGGGGCAGCGCATCCACGCCAAGGGACGCCACAACACAGAGGAGCCGTTGTATATGCGGATACCTACGCGCCAGGCGCTACAACCCAGCGGCGGTCGTATCGAGTTTCTGAAGGGCTTTCTCCGCAACCCCAAGGAGGTGGGTTCGGTGGTCCCGAGTTCCCGCTTTCTCACGCGGCGGGTGCTCGAGTGTGGGGCGGTCGACAAGGCGCGGATGATCGTGGAGCTGGGTCCGGGAACGGGTGTGTTCACGGGCGAGATCTTGAAGCGCATGCGGCCGAACGCGAAGTTGGTGGCGGTCGAGATCAACCCGAGATTCGTGAGCATGTTGCGGTCGAACTACCCGGATCCGCGGCTATCCGTTTACGAAGGAAGCGCATCGGATCTGGAGCAGGCGCTGATAGAAGTGGGCACGTCTCAGGCGGATCTGGTGGTCTCCGGGATTCCGTTCTCGACCCTGGCGCATGCAACGAGGCGGGCCACCCTCGAGGCCGCGCGCCGCGTACTGGGTCCGGGGGGCTACTTCGTGGCTTACCAGGTTCGGAGCCACGTGCGCCGCTTTGCCGAGCCAGTCTTCGGTCCGGGCGAGACACATCGGGAGTTCTTGAACCTGCCACCGATGCGGATCTATGTCTGGCAGAGGCCCCTCGGCGACGCGTGAGGATCCGTTTTCCGAACGGACCCGATCGCATCGAAGGCGAGCTCCAGCTGCCGTCCGGCCCGGGTCCACACCCCGGTGTGGTGCTCATCCCGGATGTGGGCGGGCTGTCCGAGCTCTATGTGGACTTCGCGCGTAAGCTCGCCGACTCGGGCCTCGCGGCGCTTGCGCTGAACCTCTACTCCCGCGGCGAGAAGCCCGATCTCTCGAGCCTCGACGCCATCTTCAAGTTTCTGCGTGAGCTCCCCGACCGCCAGGTGCTGAGCGACGTGCAGGCGGCGCTCGATCACCTGGCTCAGCGTGCCGAGACGCAGGCCAAACCGCTCGCGGTGATGGGGTTCTGTGTGGGGGGCCAGTACACTGTCCTGGCCGCATGTGGCTGCCGGGGTGTCTCGGCCGCGGTCGTCTGGTATGGGATGCTGCGCGTGCCGGGGATCGACGAGCGCAATCCAGAGCACCCGCTCGATGCGCTGCCCCGGCTGAGCTGCCCCCTGCTGGGGCTCTTTGGCCAGGAGGATGCCATTATTCCCCAGGCGGATGTGGATGAGCTTCGGCGTCGGGGAGCGGGGTTGCGGCACCCCGTCGAAGCTGTCGTCTACCCCGGAGCGGGACACGCTTTCGCCAACCCCGGACGTCCCGACGCCTACCGTCCGGAGGCCGCCGCCGACGCCTGGGCTCGCACACTGGCCTTTCTTCAGAGACACTGCGGCGCGTAAGCCACGCGCTCCGGACTCAAGCGCCGCGCTTTATGCGCCGTTGCCTATGGCATGCGATGGCTCTTTCCATGGCTCCGGGGCCGGCGTGTGCCCGAGAAGCGGCCTGCCCGGATGCGCCCGACCGAGCCGCGGGCGTCACAGGCCCAGACAGAGGCGCCAGCTAAGCTCTTTCTGGAAGGCGAGGACGCGCAACGGCCCGTGAACCTGAGCGGCGGTCTGGAGACGATCGCCACGCCGCTCGACTTTGGAGCCGAGCTGTTGCAGGAGATCCAGAGGCTTCGGGCTCGGGCCGACGACCCTGTCGAGCGGGAGCTGTACAAGGAGCTCGAGCGGGGGCTGAGGAGCGATGGCCTGCAGCTGCCCCCCATGCCGCAGGTGATCCTGCGGGTGCACCGGCTGATCGACTCGGGACTCTTCAACGTGGAGGACCTGGCACGGGGGGTCGAGCTCGACCCGGCTCTAGCCACCAAGATGGTAGGAGTCGCGAACAGCCCCTTCTATGCGGGCATGGAGCCGGCGCAGTCGGTGCGAGACGCGATCGTGCGCATCGGCATGCTTGAGACGCGCAACATCCTGATGGCCATTCTGCTGCGCTCGCGTGTGTTTCGCGTGCCGGGCTTCGAGCAACTGACGCAGGACATGTGGGAGCACGCGCTGGCGGCATCGGTCACGTGCCGAGCGCTGGCGGCGCAGCTGAGGATCGATCCTGATCTGGCCTTCCTCGGAGGTCTGGTGCACGACGTGGGGCGCGCGGTGATCCTGTCCTGTGCGGGCGACCTCCGGCGCCGCTCGCGCGGCCGGCTTCAGCCCGACCTCACGCTGCTCCAGGCGCTGATGGAACGGCTGCATGCGCCCCTGGGCGCGATCGTCATCGAGTCCTGGTACCTGGGCGACGACCTCGCCGTGGCCATCGCCCACCACCACCAGCCCGACGCTGCCCCCGAGCCAGCGCGGCCCCTCTCCCAGCTCATGGCCGCGGGCGACGAGCTGGCCAAGGTGCTGCGCGAGCTGGGCGAGGATGATACTCCGCCGGTGGCACGGCTCGGGCCTCACCTCGAGCCACTGGGTCTGTCGGCGGACGTCGCGGCTCAGATCATGGCCGAGGTTCGGGAGGAGTTCGAGGAGCTCGGCAAAGTCCTGTAGGCTGAGGCGACCCATGCCCGACCGGCCTACCAAGCTCGAGCTGCTCGAGGCGGTGCGCGGGTTCCTGGAGCGGGAGCTCATCCCGGAACTCGAGGGTGTCCAGCGCTTCCATGCTCGGGTGGCCGCCAAGGTGCTTGGCATCGTGAGCCGTGAGATCGAGCTCGAGGAGCCCGCATTCCGGCGTCAGCATCGGACGCTGGCCGCCCTGCTGGGGCAGTCAGCCCCGGAGCCGGCGCAGCTGGCGGAGGTCGCTCAAGGCGTCGAGCGCATGGAGCGGGAGCTGACTCGTCGCATTCGCGCGGGCGACGCCGACAATTCGCCCTGGCGCGAGTCAGTCCTCGAAGCGTTGAGCGCCGGGGTGCGGGAGCGCCTGGCCATCTCGAACCCCGCCTATCGTTAACATGAACGCCGCGTTCCTCGCCATCGCCGTAATCGCGGTCTACGTGCTCAGCTACCGCTTCTACTCCGGCTTTCTCTCGCGACGCGTGTTCGGCTTGAGTCGGGACGAGCCGGTTCCCGCACGCGAGCTCGAGGACGGGGTTGACTTCGTTCCCACCCGCATGCACGTGCTCTGGGGCCACCACTACACCTCCATCGCCGGGGCTGCACCGATTGTCGGCCCCACGCTGGCGGTCATTTGGGGCTGGGTGCCCGCCTTGCTCTGGGTGGTCGTCGGCACGGTTCTGATGGGCGCGGTGCATGACTTCTCAGCGCTCGTCATCAGTCTCCGCAATCGCGGGCGCTCCATCGGCGAGATCGCGGGGACGGTGATCAGCCCCCGCGTGCGCATCCTCTTTCTCATGATCATCTCGCTTCTGGTCTGGATCGTGCTCGCGGTGTTCGCGTTCATCATCGGAACGCTGTTCGTGAGCTACCCCTCCGCGGTCTTCCCGATCAACGTGCAGATCATCCTCGCACTTCTCTTGGGCTGGGGGGTCTACCGGTTGAAAATGAGGATCCTGCCGCTCTCGATCGTGGGCTACGCGCTGCTCTTGCTCGCGGTCTTCTATGGTCAGGAGTTTGCGGACGCGCTCCCGGCCCTCGGCCAGATCTCGGTGGGCACCTGGGTTTGGATCCTCATGCTCTACTCGTTCGTGGCGTCGGTGCTGCCGGTCTGGCTCCTGCTCCAGCCGCGGGACTACCTGAACTCACATCAGCTGGTCACGGGGCTATTGCTGCTGTTCAGCGGACTCATGCTCCTGCAGCCGGAGATCCAGGCCCCTGCGCTCAATCCCAATCCCGAAGGCGCTCCGCCGCTGCTGCCCTTCCTCTTTATCACCATTGCCTGCGGCGCGATCTCGGGCTTCCACGGGCTCGTGGCGTCAGGTACGACCTCGAAGCAGATCTCCTGCATGACGGACGCGCGACCGATCGGCTATGGGGGCATGCTCGGCGAGGGTACGCTCGCGCTGATGGCCGTGATGGCTGCGACCGCCGGCTTCGCCAGCTCGAGCGAGTGGTTCGCCCACTACCACAGCTGGTCGGCGGCCTCGGGTCTTGCGCCCAAGCTCAGCGCCTTCGTGGATGGCTCGGGCCGCTTCTTGGTGGAGCTCGGCATTGCGCAGGGTGTGGCGAAGACCTTCGTTGCCGTCATGGTGATCGCCTTTGCCGCAACCTCCCTGGATACGGGGGCGCGCATTCAGCGGCTCATCATCTCCGAGCTGGCCGCGACCGCGGGGCTACGCCTGCTCACGAACCGCTTCGTGGCGGCGGCGCTCGGGATCGGTGCCGCGCTGCTGCTGGCCGTAACGCAGGCGGGGGGCAAGGGCGGTCTCATTCTCTGGCCGCTCTTCGGGACCACCAACCAGCTGGTCGCCGGAGTCACCCTGCTCGTGGTCTCGGTCTGGCTGCGGCGCATGGGCAAGCCGTACCTCTACACCTTCATCCCCATGTTGCTCGTGGGGGCGGCCACGCTTGTGGCCATGCTGGGTGAGGTTCGGGGCCACATCCTGGGAGAGCGCTGGCTGCTGGCTTCCATGGGAGGTCTCATCCTGGTCCTGGACGTTTGGGTGCTGCTGGAGGGTTTCCACATGCTTTACCGCAAGCCGAACCCCCCATATTGATTGCCCCATAAGCATCACCTACCGTTCTCGTCCCCTCGCCGGACGGAAGCACTTGGAAGAAAACATCGGGGGTGAGGCCAGGCGTGGGCAGTCGAGCCGCAGCCGCAAAGGGGCTCCGCGGCGCAGGGCCCGGGCCCCGCTTGAAGAGGTCGACTTCGGCGAGCTGTACGCCCTGGAGGAGATCCCGGTCGACACCGAGGACGGCTGGCGGCTGACCCTGACGCGCTATCGGCCCCACACGCAGCCCGTTTCCCAGCCGCTGCGCGGCGTACCCCTGCTGCTGGTCCACGGCTATACCCAGAACCGTCGCGCCTGGAGCTCAGGCGAGTTCGTCAAGACCATGCTGCGCTTCGGAACCGATCTCTATCTGCTGGAGTTACGCGGCCACGGCAAGAGCAGCGTGAAAGCGCAGCACCAGCGGGCGCGGAAGGAGAAGACCCCGCTGCCCAGCGATATCGACTACGGCTGGGATATCGATAGCTACCTGCTCTTCGACCTTCCGGCCGCGGTGGCGGCGGTCAAGCGGGCCAGCGGCCGGGAGCGCATCTTTTACTGTGGTCACAGCCTGGGCGGGATCCTGGGCTACGCCTACGCCACGCTCTTCGATGACCTGATGGGGCTGGTCACGATCGGCTCGCCCTCCGACTTCTCGCGCATGCCGCTGTGGCTGCGGGGGCTGGGATGGGGACCGATCGTGCTCTTTCCCGTGATCGATTTGACGCTCACTTCCTTCAACCTGGCGCGCTTCGTGGGGCGCAATCTGGCCCGGGCTCTGGGCCTCCGGGCTCCAGCCCGGGGCTTCAAGCCGCTGCACTTTCGCCGTCTGCCCTTCCGCTCGCTCTTCAAATGGGCCGAGAGCAACCTGCGCCGGGGCACGCATGTGTCGCTCGGAGCCGGAATTCCCTTCAGCCGCCCGTTGCTGTATCAGCCCCGCAACGTGGCATTGAGCGCGCTACGACCGCTCCTTCGGGAAGGAGGGACCGATGAGCCACGCGGCACCGCGGCGCAGTTCGCGCGCTGGCTGCGTCGAGGGGAGCTCGTGAGCTATCGCATCCGGCACGACATCGCCGCGGCCTTCCCACGCATTCGTATCCCGGTCGCGATCTTCTTCGGCGACGAGGACCCTTTTGCATCGGTGCGAACCACGCGCAACGTCTACCGCTCGGTGTCGAGCGATTATCTGCTCTGGCGGCCTGTGCGAGGCAACAGTCACCTGGATTTGACCATGGGCTACGATATCCGCCAGATCTGCTACGACATAAGAAACCTGATGAGCTACGCCCTGGACCACGAAGGTACGCCACCGGCGCACGGGCGGCGCCGGCGCACGCGCGATCAGTGAGCTTGCAATGGAGGTCTATCTTGTTCGCCATGCCGCGCAGCACGTGGCCGAAGAAGACCGGTTCCGCGACACGGGACTGACGGCGGCCGGGGAAGACCAGGCCCGCAGCCTGGCCAAGCTGCTGCGCGAGGCGGATTTCGGGGTCTGCTTGAGCTCTCCCATGCGTCGGGCGGTGGAGACTGCGCGACTACTGCTGGAGGGCCGCGAGATCCCACTACGCCTGGATGAGAACCTGGCCGAGGGCCACCCCGGGGACCTGGCAGGCCTGAGCGAGTCCGAGGCCCGGTCACGCTACCCGGATGACTTTCGTCTCGGGCGCACCGTGGTGGCGCGCGTCGCGGCCATGGGGCGAACTGCCCCCGGAGGGGAAACGCGGGAGGCTTTCCTCGAGCGCGCCCGGGGCGCAGCACGGACCGTGACGGCGGAGTTTGAGCGAGGGGGCTCCCGCCTGCTGGTGGTCGCGCATGGCGGCCTGCTCAACTATCTATTGCAAGTCCTGCTCCGACAACCGCTGCGCGATGAAGTTCCGTTCGGCTTCGAACATTGCGGCGTCGCCCGGCTGCTCTACTACCGCGAGCGACCTGAGTTCGGCCCCTTCCCCATGCTTCGCTTCGGCCCGCGCTGAGAACGCCTTCGAGCCCGCTCCGAACCCGTGTTTACGGCGGAGGATCCACCGGAATCCTTGACGCCTACCCGGCGAAAGGGCTACCTCTGCGCCCGGCTGATGCGTACCCCCGCACGCATATTCATATTTTCGACACTCGGACTCGGGCTCGCGCTTCTCGTGACAGCCACCGCGACCGGTATCTACGGCTATACCGACGCTGAGCTTGCGGGCCCCGAGCAGCCGATCGCCTTCAGTCACCAGGTCCATGCCACGAAGCTCGGAATCGAGTGCCTGTACTGCCACACCGCGGCGGACAGGAGCCAGCACGCCACGGTCCCCGCAGTCTCGATCTGCGTGGGGTGTCATCAGTGGGTTAAGAAGGGTGAGACGGAGGGCAGTGCCGAAGAGATCGCGAAGATCCTGGACTACCACCAGAAGGGAGAATCCATCCCCTGGATCCGTATCCACAACCTTCCGGAGTACGTGCAGTTCAGGCACCACCGCCACGTGCGCGCAGGCGTCGAGTGCCAGGAATGCCACGGTCCCGTCGAGACCATGAACCGCGTGTACATGACCAAGGACACGAAGCTACGCCCTCACAGCTTGTGGCTGCCCGCGGCAAAGCTCGAGATGGGCTGGTGCATCGACTGCCACCAGAAACGTGAGGCGACGACCGACTGCGTCGCCTGCCACTACTAAGTCAGGGAAGGTTCACGTCATGCCCGAACTCGATCGCAGAGACTTCCTGAAGGTTGTTGGTCTGACTGCCGGCGCCGTCGCAGCGGCGGGCTGCCAGGAACCGGTCGAGAAGGTTATTCCCTACCTGAACCAGCCGGAGGAGGTGATCCCCGGCATCGCGACTTACTACAACAGTACCTGTCGCGAGTGCCCGGTCGCATGTGGCATTCGCGTGAAGACACGCGAGGGGCGGCCCATCAAGGTGGAGGGCAACCCGGACGATCCCGTGAGCCGCGGCTCGCTCTGCGTTCGCGGCCAGGCCAGCCTGTATCGCACCTACGACGCGTCCCGTTTCAAGGGGCCGATGGTGCGTCGCGACGGCCAGCTCGTGCCGATTCCCTGGGAGGAAGGGCTCAAGCTCCTCGTCGAGAAGCTGGCTGCCTCCGCGCAGGGGAAGGTCTTCTTCCTGGGCGGGCTCGAGACCGGCACGCTCGACGAGCTGGTCGATCGTTTCCTCGACGCGATCGGCTCCCCGCATCGGGTGCGCTTCGAGCTCTTTGCGTACGAGGCGCTGCGCACGGCCAACGAGCGGCTCTTCGGACGCGCCGACGTTCCGCACTTTGCGCTGGACCGGGCCGACGTGGTCGTGTCCTTCGGCACGGATTTCATCGAGACCTGGCTCAACCCGCTCCAGAACCAAGTGAATTTCAGCAGGGGGCGCCGCGAGGGGCGCGGCTTCGCCGCCCACATCGGACCTCGTCTCGGCCTCTCGGGCTCGAACGCCGACCTCTGGCTGGCACCGAACCCGGGCACCGAGGTGCTGGTTGCGCTCGCGCTGGCACACGGCGTGGCCAAGCAGCGCAGGAATGGGAACCGGGGCTGGCTGGCACAGTACAGCGCAGCGAAGGTGGCGGAACGAACCGGGCTCGAGGCCGCGAAGATCGATGCGCTCGCCGACCGCATTTCCAAGGCGCACGCGCCGCTCGCGTTGCCTCCGGGGAACGAGCTTCTGGGGACCAACGCCGCGGCCTTCACGGAGGCGGTGCAGATCCTCAACCACGTGAGCGGCGCCATCGGGAAGACCGTGGTCTTCGGACCCGATCACAAACTGAGCAAGCTGGCCCGCTTCCGCGACATCAAAGAGCTGGCGGGCAAGATGCGCGGGGGCGAGGTGTCGGTGCTGCTTCTGCACGGCGCCAATCCCGTCTACAGCGTCCCCCAGATCGGCTTCGCCGACGCCATGGGGAAATCGGATCTGTTCACCGTCAGCTTCTCGAGCGCCAACGACGAGACCACGGCGCTGGCGGACCTCGTTCTGCCGGACCACACACCGTACGAGTCTTGGGGCGATGCCGAGCCGATTCGTGGCGTGCGGCGCCTGCAGCAGCCAACGGTTCGGCCACTCATGGATACGCGGGCCGTGGGGGACGTGCTGCTGGACGTGGCCCGCAGGCTCGGGAAAGGGGGCTCGCTGCCCGACGGCGACTTCCGGGATCTACTGGTTTCGAAATGGGGCGCCGCGGGCTTCGATGCGGCGCTGGCGCGCGGTGGGACGTTCAAGCCCGCGTCCTCGCAGAGCGTGGCACTCTCGAAGAAGCTCGGCCCCCGGGACGAGTTCGCGCCGGCGGAGCTGGGCGGTGATGGGGACCTGGTGCTCGTGGCTTACCCCTCGCTGCACCTGTACGACGGTCGCAGCGCGCGCATTGCCATGCTGCAGGAGATTCCGGATCCGGTGCTCAAGACGACCTGGGAGAGCTTCGCGGAGCTGCACCCGGACACGGCCAAGGCCAAGGGGATCCGCCAGGGCGACATCGTGCGCGTGAGCACGGAGGCCGGGTCGATCGAGCTGCCCGCCTTCCCGCACAAGGCCCTGCGCCCGGGCGTGGTTGCGATCGCGATCGGTCGCGGCCATCAGCCCGTCGATCCCGAGGTGCCCGAGTCCCCCGACTGGCACAAGCGACGCGATCGCATCGGCGCAAACGTGCTCGAGCTGCTGCCGGGACGTCTCGACGCCAGCTCCGGGGGTCTGGCCTGGCTTTCCGCCAAAGCGAAGGTGGAGAGCACGGGTCGTAAGAAGCTGCTGGCCGTGACTCAGCAAGACTTCGATCAGCAGGGGCGTGGCTTCGCCCAGTCCACCACCATGGCGGCACTGCTGGGTCTGGAGGAGGATCACGGAGGGGCACCGCACCTCGAGACCAAGGAGTACGACGCTGCCGACGATGCGGCCCCCGAGAGCCCCTACCGCTGGGGGATGTCCATTGATCTCGACGCCTGCTCCGGCTGCAATGCCTGTATTTCCGCATGCAACCAGGAGAACAACATAGCCACGATCGGTGAAGATCAGGTACGCATGGGCCGCGAGATGCACTGGATTCGCATCGAGCGCTACGTAGACGACGATCACGGCGCGCTCTACGTGCAGCATAGCCCCATGCTCTGTCAGCACTGTGGCGCAGCGCCGTGCGAGAATGTGTGTCCAACCCTCGCCACGTATCACAACGAGGAAGGGCTGAACGTGATGGTGCCGAACCGCTGCATCGGCACCCGCTATTGCAGCAATAACTGCCCCTACAAGGTGCGCCGCTTCAACCACTTTGCCTATGACCAGTCGGTGCGTGAGCCCGAGAACCTGGC
>SMWZ01000205.1 GCA_004356455.1 Deltaproteobacteria bacterium | reverse complement strand
CGCTGACGAAAGTCCCCGAGGCGGTGCGCAGCTCCCCCTGACCCTGGAAGTCCCCGCCCACCAGTACCCGACCTCCGCCGGCGTCTCCGGAGGCATCGAGCCTGGCGCCGCTGAGGGCCACGCGCTCGCCCAGGACCGCGATCGTGCCTCCCAGCTGACCGGCCTCGGTGTCGGATGCATCGAGCATCCCGGCCACGTTGACCACGCCGTCCGCGCCACCCTCGAGCAGGATGTCGTGGGCGCGCGTCTTCCCCGGGTGCCGGATGGCGAGCGAGTAGAGGTCGCCGGCCTTGAGCGTGACCTGTCCGCCGCGGGCGTCGATCTCGCCGCTCTGGTCCACGCCCGGGGCCTCGGGATCGTGCAGGGCGCGGGCGCTCTCCAGCTTGATCAGAACCCGTCCGCCGGCCTCCGCGATGTAGACCGCGTCGCCGGCGACCAGCGTGACGATCCCGCCCTTGGCCACGATCGAGCCGTAGTTGGCGACGTGCGCTCCCAGCAGGTGCACGAACTCCGCCTGGATGGCTCCCAGGTTCTCCACCGGCCCGCTCAGGTCGGTGAAGCGGTCGATCCGGTTGAGGTAGTCCTCGTCGTTGATGGACCCGGCCGCGGCATACAGGCCCGCCACGTCGATCAGGGCGTTGGCTCCGACGAAGATGCCCGCCGGGTTGAGGAAGTAGACCTGACCGTTGGCGAGCAGGCTGCCGTCGATCTGCGTGGGGTCGTTGCCCAGGATGCGGTTCAGCACGCGCGCCGAGGCGCCGGGTTGGATGAACTGCACCGTCTCCTGCGCCTGGATGTCGAAGCTCTGGTAGTTGATGATGCTGTTGTGACTGGCCTGGATCTGAGTGAGGTGGCCGTCGCGTGAGAACTGGACGTCGCCGTGGACGACCTGCTCGCCCTCCGGGCCGGCGGAAGCCGCGGTCGTCAGCAGCCCGCCGAGAAGCAGGCCCGCAGTGACGATTCCTAGGGCGCGTGTGGGGAGCATTTGGATCGGCTCAATACACTGTAGTCACGGAGAAGTGCGCTTCGGTGTCGCCGGCATCGACGTCCAGGGCATCGCGTAGCGCCACACCCAGATCGAAGCGGCCGAAGACGTTCCGCCAGAGCCGTACCTCGGCCCCGAACCCCACGCTCAGCAGCGTCTGATTCTCCTCGAACGAGGCGCGGTCACTCTGTACGACACGCGCGCCGTCCACGAAGGCGCGCAGGATAAAATCCCAATCGGGCTGACCGTAGACGCGCGGTCGGGCGTAGCGGAACTCACCGATCACGGGCAACTGCACCGGCTCCCGCTGAATCCCGAAGATCTGCGGCACGTGGAAGCGGTACTCCAGGCTGCCGATGAACACGGAGTCGCCTGCGGCGGTGGCTTGCGGGTAACCGCGCACGCTGTAGAAGCCGCCCGCGATGCGTTCTTCCTGCGGAATCAGGCGCCGGTCGAAGGCGTACTGGCCTCGGAAGAGCAGCGCGATCTCGTGCGCGAGGGTCGAGCTTTCGGGCGTTGTGGGATCGGCCCAGGCCGCGGGGTCGAGCAGCGGCTCCAGGTAGCTGCTGAAGCTCGTGTCCCAGCGCATCACGACCCAGTCCCCGTCGGGATCCAGACGGCCCAGGCCACCCTGCCCGGTGGGGTCGTCCGGGTCGTTACCGGAAAGGCTTTTGCTGTTGCCTTCGAACATCAGGTCGGCGAAGAGCGACGAGGTCGCAGACCGCTGTTCCAGCCTCAGCCCCACGCGGGGCAGCAAGAAGTTGTCCTTGGCCTTGTCGAACGCGAAGGGGTTGTCCACCTCGATGTCCTGCCAGCGCAGACCCGCGACCAGATCGATGAAGAGCTCCCCGCGCTGAAAGACGTTGGCCATGAGCTCCGCGCCGAACCCCCACTGGTCCCCTTCGTACTTGAGACTGGGAAATCCCAGCACGGATGAGTCGAACTCGTGGGTCGTGCCGTGCACACGCCAGCGGAGCCGCTCCGAGCCAGGGAAGGGCGCCTCGTAAGAGCCGACGAAGGCGTTGACCTCGTCGAAATTACCGGTCAGGTAGTCCAGCCTCAGAATGTCGTCGCGTCCCGTGAGCTGGGTATGGGTGAAGCCGAAACGCTGCCGGGAATCCGTGGTCTGATCGGTGCCGGCGTTGTTCCAGCCGGCGTGCACGCTCCAGGGCTTGTGCTCCGAGATGAGGTAGTCGAGGTTCACGCCGCCCGCGTCCCGGCCCGGCGAGAGCGCCACGTCCACGCGCCGGCCCGGGTGGCGGTTGAGGCGGGCCACGTACGCGTCCAGAACCTGCCCCTGGACCAGGTCCATGCCCCGCACCGCTCCCGGCTTGATCGGGGAGCGATCCTTGATGCGCTCGTGGACTGGGTGATCGACGCGCTCGTCTTCCGGCACGCGCTCCCCCGAGGCGAAGGTCCGCATTTCCTGCACGCGTCCCGTCCAGATCAGGATGCGAAGCGCGGGCCGGCTCGGCGGGCGCAGGTCGTCGTTGGTCTCCGGGTCGATGTCCTCCTCGTGGGGGCGCACGAACACACCGGCCAGTCCGCGTGCGTTGAGCCAGGCCACGATCTGCTCGTTGAGGCTCCTCAGCCCGCTGGCGTAGATGCGCTGGGCGGGCGCCGCAGCCAGCTGACGTAGCTGGAAGTGTATGCTGCGCACGCCGGGTCGCGGCGCGACATAGCCGTCCGCTGTGCGGCCCAGCTCGAACTCGGCGCGCTCCAGCTCGGCCAGGTGGGGATGGTCCCGATGGTGCTCCGCGTACTGGGGAATGATCTGGTCGATCATGTACACCGGTCCGTCCGCGGAGGCGGCGATGATCTTCCACTGCGCCTGCGGGCCCTGGCTCCCGAGTGTGATCAGCAGCCGCAGAGCGGTCTGGTCGCGCCCCCGGAGGTCGCGGTTGCTACCGGGTTCGATGTCGTCGGGATGCGGGCGTACGCGTACGCCGCGCAGGCCGTGACCGTTGAGCCAGTGGACGATCTGCTCGTTGATGTGGCGCAGGCCGCTAGCGTAGATGCGCTGGGTCGGTGCATAGGTCAGGTGGGACAGGCGGAAACGGGTGGTCTGAACGCCCTCCCGGGGCGCCACGTAGCCGTCCACGGTTCGCCCCAGCTCGAACTGAAACTCTTGGAGCTCATCCAGCGAGGGCAGGCCAGCGTGCGGCAGGGCGTACTCGGGTACGAGCTCGCCGATGAAGTACACGTGGCCATCAGCCCGCAGCGCTCGCTCGGGGCGGCTGGGCTGGGCCGTGGCCGGGGGCGCCAGCATGCACGCCAGTGTTGCCAGCAGCAGCCCCGCCCCAGCTCCGGAGCGCCGCAGCCAGCGCCTGTCCGGTCCCACTCCCTCAGGCTCCGCTTCAGCTTGCATTCCGCTCCCGCTCAGCCAGTAGCCGGCGCTTCCCAGGGCAGCCCCGGACTTCTCCCAGAGCTGTGTTTTTACACCGTGCGGGTCGGGGAAGTCAAGTTGAGGAGGGCCGAAAGCTGAGGAATTCCGGGCGTGTTCGGCGTTGCGTCGGCCCTGGGGGAGGGCGCGTTAGGGGGTCCGGAAGGCCTGGCGCACGGTGAACTCCTCGGTGGAGCTGAAGAGCTTCAGCGGCACCCATCCCGGCACCTCGGACATGCGGCGCAGACCCAGCACCATGGCGCCCGTGGGATCGATCACCCAGGGATCGTCTGGCGACTCGAACCAGAGCGTGACCATGTGATGCTGGTCATCGGAGGGTCGGCGGACCACGGCCCGGTAGACCTGGTCGCCCGGGAATCCCAGGTCGAGTAGCAGCTGCTGCACCAGCAGCTCGAGCCCGTCGCAGTCTTCGGCGTCGGCCACTAGCACCTCCCCCAGGGTCGGCCAGTGGTCGATCAGCATGTCTTCGGTGTAGTAAAGCTTGGCCTCCTCCTGGATCCAGGTGGCGACCTGCTGCGCCAGCTCGCGCCGCAGCTCGCCTCGACGCTGGAGGTAGCGGTTGCGCAGGGTTCCGCCCGCTGCCTCGAGCGGCCCGGCCTCCGCCTCGGCCCGCTGGCGCGACTGCCACTGGGAGATCTTGAAGGACCAGGCGTCGTAGGGGTCCGGCCGTTCGAAGTAACGGAAGCTCGCGCGGGCCTCCGGCAGCTTACGCGGGGCGCAGCCAGGTGACAGCAGCGCGAGCGCCGCCACCAACAGGCCGGCCACGCGCGTGAAATCGAGCGCTGAGTTGCGCATTGCAGCCGCTTCTTCGGCCCGGGTACGCGCGATATGTAGCGGTCGCACGCGGGCGCCCGAGAGCGAACTGGGGCCGGGTAACCGGTTTCAGTGCAGCCCCCGAGCGCCGATAGGGAAAAGAGCCCGATTGCTCGCGCTTGGGCACGCTGCTAAGATCGCGAGCCTGCTCGTTTTTTTTGGGGTCGAGCCAGCCCCGCCGAGGCGCTCCCAGCCAATGCGTCAGACAGCACACAAAGCTCTCTTCACAAGCGCGCTTCTGACGAGCGCGCTTGCCTGTGCCACGGGCGGGACATTTGGGCGCGCGCAGCAGCCGGCCCCCGTGGACAGAGAGGCCCGCGCGGGGGCGGCTTTTATGCAGGGAAATCTGCTCGAGCTCCAGGGGCAGCTGACGGAGGCGGCGGAGTACTACGAAGAGGCCGCCCGGCTGGATCCCGAGTCGGCCTCGCTCCAGCGTCATCTGGCCCAGATCTGGGGCAGGGTCGGCGAGACCGAGCGCGCGCTCGGCCACGCCGAGCGCGCCTATGAGCTGGAGCCGGGCGACGAGCGCATGCGACGCGCGCTGGCCGCACTCTATATCGCGACCCAGCGCTACTCGGAGGCGGTGGCTCTCCTCGAGCCTCTGGCCCGCGCGGGAGAGCTCTCGGAGGAAGGGCTGTTTGGACTCTTCAACCTCTACCGCCAGATCGAAGACTACCCGGGCGCGCAGCAGGTGGCCCAGGAGATGATCACGCGCAGCCCCTCGTCGCTGCGCGGATACCTCGCGCTTGGCTCGGCGCTTGAGAGCAGCGATCGCCCGCTTGACGCCGAGGAGGTCTACCGGCGAGCGCTCAAGCTGGCGCCCGACCACGCGGCCGCGTTCGATGCGATCGCGCGCTTGCGGAGACAGCAAGCAGATACGGCGGGGGAGCTCGAGATCCTGCGCGAGAAGCTGGCCGCGATGCCGGGCGACGCCGCCGCACTGCTTCGCAGGGCCCAGCTCTACGACGAGCAGAGCGACCGCGACGCGGCCATCGAGACGCTCGAGTCTTTGATCGCGCTGCATGCGAATCACCTGGGCGCGCAGTTCCAGCTGGGCGTCTTCTACTTCCAGGCGGATCGCCACGCCGAAGCCGTCGCGCGCCTGCAGCACGTGATCCGTGAAAGTGCGAGTACGCCGAACTTCCCCCTCTTGCACGAGGTGCGCTACTTCCTCGGACTGGTCTACTACGACGCGGGTGACAAGGACGACGCGCTGGAGGCGCTGCGGCTGATTCCGTCCGAGTCCAAGCGCTTCTCAGATGCGCGCATGCTGATGGCCCGTATCTTCGAGGAGCGCAAGCAGTTCGCGCAGGCCCTCGCCGAGGCCCGACGGGCAGTGCTGGCCGACCCCGGCAACGTCCCGCTCCAGGTCTCCCTGGCCGGGCTTCTGCAGCGCAGCGGCGATTTCGAGTCGGCGGTCAAGCTGATGGACAAGCTGATCGAGCGGCAGCCAGAGCAGCCGGACTTGTACTACGACCTGGGCCTCCTCTACGGAGAGGCGGGACACGAAGATCGCGTGCTCGAGATCATGCACAAGGTGCTAGAGCAGGACCCCGATCATGCGAACGCGCTGAACTACATCGGCTATAGCTGGGCCGAGAAGGGCGTGCGCTTGGACGATGCTGAGCGCATGATCCGGCGTGCGGTCGAGCTCCGTCCCGACGATGGTTACATCACCGACAGCCTGGGCTGGGTGCTCTATCAGCGCGGTCTCCACCTGCTGGCCACCGGGCAGACGGCCGACGCGCGAGAAGCGTTGTCGAATGCGGTTCTGCAGCTCGAGCGTTCGACAAAGCTGCTCGATCGAGAGGACCCGATCATCACCCGACATCTGGGTGACGCCTATCGCTCGATGTCGCGTTTCCCCGATGCGCTGGAGGCGTACCGCCGTGCTCTCGGTCTCGACCCGAAGGAATCCGTTGCGGAGGAGATTCGGCGCGAAATCCAGCTGCTCGAGCTGCAGCTCCAAGGTGCCTCCCCCGAGGCTCAACCATGAGGCGGGCCCTCGCGGTCGCGCTCGCAACCGCGGGGATCGTGTTGGGGGGCTGCCGTACCCTGACGCCTCCGCCCCTGTTCGCGCCGGTGTTCGGGGAGGACGAGCGCATCCAGGCCTGGCTCGCGCGCGCCCGTGCCGAGGGCGAGCGGCGCTGGGCCGTGCGAGCGCTGGGCAGCTTGAAGCTGGATTCTCCGTCGGGCAGCGGGCGCGTGAAGCAGGTGATTCTCGCCCAGCGTCCAGCGCTCCTGCGGCTCGAGTCGCTCAACTTCCTGGGTCAGACCCAGAGCCTGCTGGTCACGGATGGTCAGCGCTTCTCTTTCTTCGATGGGCGCGAGCTCTTGGGGGGCGCGGTGTCGCAGGACGTGTTGCTTCAATACCTGGGGCTGGACCTCGAGCCGGCAGATGCGGTGCGAGTCCTGCTGGCGGCACCGCTGATCGGCGACGAGGCTCCGCGGGCCATTCTGGGAGCCGGTGACGAACGGCTGGTCGAGCTGAACGCGCAACGCTTGCACTTCGGTCCGGATGGTGAGCTCCTGGGCGTAGAGGTGCGGGACCTCGCGGGGGCCACACGCTGGCGAGCCACGTACCAGCGCTGGCGTACCCTCCCGAAGGGGCGCTACCCCTTCGTGGTGGACCTGTTCTTTCCGCGAACCGAGCTCCACGCGGAGCTGAGGCTGGATGAAGTGGAGGTCAATCCCGAGCTGGATCCGGCGCTCTTTCGCGTTCCGCACGGGAAACTACGGTGAGCGAGGCCGTTCTCAGCATTCGCGGGTTGCGCACGACATTTCGTACACCGACCGGTGTCTTTCCCGCGGTGGATGGCGTGGATCTCGAGGTCGGAAAGGGAGAGACACTCGGAATCGTCGGTGAGTCGGGCTGTGGCAAGTCGGTGACCGCGCTCTCCATCCTGCGGCTGCTGCCGGAGCCGCCCGCAGCCATCGAGGCCGGGGAGATCTTCTTCGACGGGAGGGACCTGTTGCGGCTTCCGCTGGCTGAGCTGCGCAAGATCCGCGGAAACCGGGTGGCGATGATCTTCCAGGAGCCCATGACCTCGCTCAACCCCGTGCTCACAGCTGGGGTTCAGATCGAGGAGGTGCTGGAGGTCCACACGCAGCTGAACCGTAAGGACCGGCGCGCGCGCGTGATCGAACTGCTCGACCTGGTCGGGATGCCCTCGCCGGAGACAACGCTGCGCGCTTATCCACATCAGCTCTCGGGAGGTATGCGTCAGCGTATTATGATCGCGATGGCGTTGGCCTGCCACCCGGACGTGCTGATCGCGGACGAACCGACGACCGCGCTCGATGTCACGATTCAGGCTCAGATCCTGGAGCTGATCGACACGCTCAAGCAACGCTTTCAGATGGCGGTCCTCCTGATCACGCACGACCTCGGCGTGGTGGCTGAGTGGGCCCAGCGGATCGCCGTCTTCTACGCCGGACGGGTGGTGGAGACAGGTCCGGTGGAGCGGATCTTCGGCTCTCCCCGTCACCCCTATACCCAGGGCCTGCTGCTCTCGATGCCTGGCTTGACCAGCGCGCGGCGCACGCCGCTCCACGTCATCCCCGGTATCGTTTCAGACCTGATCGCGCGGCCGAGCGGCTGCAGCTTTCGCGGACGCTGCGCGAGAGCCGATGCGGTCTGCGAGCGGGACGATCCCGCGCTCGAGCGAGTCGGGAGCGACTCCTCCGTCGCGTGCCACCACCCACTGCCCGAGGGGGAGGGGCGAGCATGAGCGAGGCGCTTCTGCGCGTGCGCGAACTGCGCAAGTATTTTCCCGTGCGCGGAGGCGTCATGGGGAAGCGCGCCTACGTGCATGCGGTCGAAGGGGTGGACCTCGATATCCAGAAGGGGGAGACCGTGGGCCTGGTGGGGGAGTCGGGCTGTGGGAAGTCCACCTTGGGGCGGCTCATCCTGCGTCTGATCGAGGCCGATGCCGGCCAGATCGAGTTCATGGGAGAGGACGTGCGCGCGCTCAAGCGGCGCGCGCTGCGCTCATTGCGACGCCAAATGCAGATCATCTTTCAGGATCCCTACGCATCGCTCAACCCGCGCATGACGGTGGGCGAGGCCATCGGTGAAGGCCTGCATATCCATCGCATGGCCAAGGCCAGCGAGCGACAGCAGCGCGTGGCGGAGCTGCTGGAGATCGTGGGGATGAAGGCCGCGCACGCGAGTCGCTATCCGCACGAGTTCAGTGGCGGGCAACGCCAGCGCGTCGGCATCGCCCGCGCCCTGGCCCTCGAGCCGAAGCTGATCGTGGCCGACGAGCCGGTGTCGTCACTGGACGTATCGATCCAGGCTCAGATCCTGAATCTGCTGCTGGAGCTGCAGCAGCGCTTCGGCATGGCGTACCTGTTCATATCGCACGATCTGCGCGTGGTGCGCCATTTGAGCGACCGCGTGGCAGTGATGTATCTCGGGCGGATCGTCGAATGGGCGCCCGCGGAGGAGCTCTACCGTCAGGCGCAGCATCCGTACACCCAGGCCCTGCTGTCCGCGATTCCAGCGCCGGGCCGCCAGCAGCGGATCATGCTTGAAGGCGACGTGCCCAGCCCGATTTCTCCGCCGGCGGGCTGTCCGTTCCATCCTCGTTGTCCGCTGGCGGTCGAGGTCTGTTCGCGCGAGCGGCCCGAGCTACGCGAAGTCAAGTCACAACATTTTTCGGCCTGTCATTTGGCCCCTCTTTGAGCAAGGAGATCCAGCATGCGCGTCGAATACAACTTTGCCCTTGATAACGTTGGAGTACCGTGCTTCTGCGTGGAGACGACAGAGGGGCCGCATAAGCTCTTCCAGCTCACCACGCTCGTGCTGAACGTGTTGGAAGAGAAGCAGCGGGTCGACGTGATCTTCCATAGTCCGAACCAGTCGGATCTCGCCAAGAAGATCAAGGCCTATACACAGATCCTGGCCAGTGCGCCGCACGCTCCCAAGTTTGAGTTCACCGAGGGTGAGTCGGGGTCGCTGGGCAGCTCGTACTACTGCTGGGTCAGCATCCGTGCCAACGGTGCGAGCGCTGCAGGCTCTGGCTGATCACCGCCTCGCGCAGCTTGCTTCCGTGCTCGCGATAGCCGCAGCGCTCCAGGTAGCGCTGGAGCGTCCTCTCGCGCAGCTCTCCGGGTAGCTGGTCGGGCAGTGAGGCGTTGAGCTGCGCCAGGTTGCGGATGCGTCGGCGCCGCGACACCCGGATCCCGAAGCGCACACGCTGATAATCGAGAAGGCGCGCGGGCTCGCCGGGCGACCAGGTCATGTTGCTCGCCTTGAGGTCCGAGTGGTAGGTACCGCGCCGATGGAGGTCCGCCAGCAGGTCGGCGAGCTTGCGGATCAGCTCCTCCCGCTCGGGAGCGGACGCCTCGCCGAAGTGGGCCTCCACCCATGCTACGACGTCCTGCCCCGCGTCCTCCATGATCAGCCAGCGACCGAGCCAGGCTACCGGTCGCGCGGTGCGGATGTCGCGCATCTCGAGCCCGTGCCCGGCGACCCAGGCGTTGCGCGCGGCGCGCACGCTGGCGTGCTGCTTCACGATCCAGGAGCCGCTGCGATAGATCGCACCCCAGGGTCGAGACCAGATCAGCTCCGCCTGAGCCAGCGTCTCGAGCGTGCGGACCAGGTCCTCGGGGCTCGCGTCGCGTCGTCGGTAGCCGGATGCGCCCGCGTGGGTGAAACGCGTGAAGTTTGAGCTCTCCTTGCGGCAGCGGCGCGTGCGGCTGCGCCAGTGCTGCTGTGCGCGCAGCTCCCGCCAGAAGCTTACGTGGCTGAGCTCCGCGGGTAGCGGCTCACCCAGAGAGTAGGCGAGTCGGCCGAGCTCCCAGTTGCGCAAGATACGAGGCAGGTGGGGCCAGAAGCGCGCCTTCTGGGGATCGAGCAAGACCACCTCCGACCCCGCCACCAGCAGGTTTCCCAGATGGAGGTCCGAGTGCAGCATGCCCTGCTCGTGCATATGGCGCACCACCGGCAGGATCCGGGGCAGGTCTTTGCGCACGGCCTTGCGGCCCTCGATGAAGCTCGTCGCGACCCAGTCCCGCCCCACGTCGATCAAAGTCGGTACGCGCACGCCCAGCGCGGCCGCCTTGCGTAGCGCGCGCGCCTCCCGGGCCGCTCGCCGCGAGGGAACGAGGAAGAGCTTGAGCGCGATGCCGTCCGCGAGCGCCACCCGCCGCACGGGATTCTGCTTGAGCAGCCTGACGCCATCCGGCACCTCACCGCGGCGTAGGCGCTGAGCCAAGCGCTCGAGCTCGGCCGGGGTCATCTCTGGAGCTTCGAGTAGAGCTGCAGTACCTGGTCCGCGTGATCGGACCAGGTGAAACGCTCGGCTGTGCGCCGGGCCGCCGCCCCCACCGGTGCCAGGCCCGCGCGGTCTTGCAGGAGCTGGAAAGCGGGGCCGAAATTCTCTTCGTAGACGAACCCGTTCTTCCCGTGCTCGATCAGCTCTGCCACTCCGTTGACAGGCGTGGTCGCGACCGGGAGACCCGAGGCCATGCCTTCCAGGACGGCGTTTGCGAAGGGGTCGTAGCGGGTGGGTAGCACCAGCAGGTCGGCTGCGGCGTGGAGCGCCTCCACGTCGTTACGCTGGCCCAGGAAGCGAACGCGTCCCTCCACACCGAGCTCGCCAGCGAGCTGGCGATAGGGTCGGGGATCGCCGCGGCCCGACACGAGCAAACACGTGCTCCCGCCGGACTCGGCCAGACCGCGGAGCGCGCGGTCCAGCCCCTTGCGGTGAAATCCGCTGCCGACAAAGAGCGCCACCGGACCTTCCAGCTCGAGCTCGGCGCGCAGGGCCGCGCGACGTGGATCGCGCTGCGCGGGGTTGAAACGCTCCGTATCGACCCCGTTGTACAAGTTCACCAGACGCTCAGGCGACACCTGGTAGCGGGAGGCGATCTCCGCTGCCACGCGTTGCGAGACGCACTGAATGAGCTGGGTCGGGTCACGGAGGACGGCCTCCTCGATGCGCAGGATCGCGCGATGCCGGGGCGAGAGCGAACGCTGCAGCCGGGGATAACGGTAGACGCGCTCGATGTAGGCTGCGTGACTGCCTCCGCCCGCACGGTACACTGTTTGGTGTCGAGTCCGAGAGAAGCTGTGCACGATATCGAAGCCGTGGGCCGTGGCTCGACCGGCCTCGCGCGAGAAGCGAGCTACGCGCAGGGGCTGCCAGAAGCCCGGAACCCGGAGCCGAATGATTCCGATCTCGGGACTTGCCGGCGGCTCAGCCTGTATGCACACGACGGTTACGTCGACGCCGCGCCGCTGAAGCTCCTCCACGACCCGAACTGCGCTGGCCTCGGCGCCCCCTCGGCGCGCCACGAAGTGCTCGATGACGATGGCGACTCTCACCCTGCGTGCGAGGGTAGCGAGACTCGCTACGCTCTGCCGGGAGGTCCGGAGGGGGGGTATGAGGCCGTGAAACAAGCGGTCGAATGGGACGGGAGTGCCCGCACCAAAGTTCCGTGGGGGCTCTCCATTCGGGACGTACCGCCAGCGCTCGAACGGGCGGGATTCGAGCCGGGTTGCCCGGGGCCTGTCCTGGGAACCCAAGCGCGTTGCAGCTGCTTCCAGAACGAGCGTTGCGTCGTTTGATCGGGCCACGGCCCCAGGCGTGGCTGGGTCTGCTGCTGTGCGTCGCGCTGTGGGGCTGCGACGTGTCGTCGCTGCCGCCCCCGGCGGGCGAGTTGCGCATCAATCTGGGGACCGAGCCGCCGACCCTGGACTGGGCACGCGCCACCGACAACATCTCGTTCCTGGTGATCGAGCAGATTATGCAGGGCTTGACCCGGCTGGGCCCGGATCTGAGCCCGGAGCCCGCCCTGGCCGAGCGCTGGGAGGTCTCGCCCGATGGTCGCACCTACACCTTCCAT
>SMWZ01000204.1 GCA_004356455.1 Deltaproteobacteria bacterium | reverse complement strand
GCAGGTCGCTTGCGAGAAGCTCGATCGCGCCGGAGAGCGAGGCCAGCGGGTTCCGGATCTCGTGCGCCAGGCCCGCGGCCAGCTGGCCCACCGCGCTCAGACGTTCCGAACGCCGAAGCTCCTCCTCCAGCTGCAACACCCGCGTGAGGTCCTGAAAGATGAGAACGCTTCCCTCCGGCTGGCCCTCCTCATCGCTCAGGGTCGACAGGGAGAAGCCGAGACAGAGCTCCTCTTGCTCCCGGTTGCAAAAGCGAATCTGACCGCGCGCGAGGCCCCCATCGCCTGCGTCCTCCGCGACCTTGCGCACAGGCCCCGCGCCCGCCCCCAGGGTCTCGCTCGCAGCCAGGTCCGGAAACAGGTCTCCCAGGGGCCACCCGATCACATCCTTGCTGGAGTAGCCCGTGATTCGCTCGGCCTCACGATTGAAGGAGGTGATGCGCTGGGCCTGACTCACGGTGAGCAGGCCGCTCGAGACGTTGTCCACGATCCGCTGGTGGATCTCACCGAGCTCATATAGCTCGTCCTGCCCAACCTCGACCTCGCGTGCGAAGCGGTGTGCAAGCATGGCGACCGCCACGAAGGCGAGCGTATGGGTTCCCATGGCGCGCAACAACTCCGCTGGAGACGCCACGCCAGAGCTGTCGAAGACGGGCAGCCAACCCTCCGCCGTACCAAAAACCATGAGTCCGAACACAAGCGTGGCGCTGGCTGACGTTACGATCGCGGCCCGCGCGCCGGACCGGATCGCCGCGTGAACAATCCAGATCAGGTAGAGGAACCCGAAGAGCGAGCGCGCTCCCCCCGTGCAGTAGACAAGGCCAGAGATCAGCAGCCCGTCGCCAGCCAACTCCACCAGCGGCAAACCGAGACCGCCTGCGTACGCCGCCAATAGCCCATAGATCACGGTCAACGAGAAGCCGGCTACGACCAGCGCCCAGAGCGACAGCAGCTCGCGCTCAGAGTAGCCGGCGTCGCCCCGTAGCTGCATCAGCAGGGCGAGCCCGAAGATCAGAACGATGATCAGCAGCCTGCCAGCGAAAACGCTGAGCGATACCGATGTCGTCTGCTCGCGGGCATTCACGCCCGTTGCCGCTAGCCGACGGTCTCGGCGATCTTAAAGATCGGCAGGTACATAGCAATAAGCAGCGAACCCACCGTTCCACCAAGCCCCACCATCATGATGGGCTCGAGCAGAGACGTCAGGGCGTCGACCGAGGTATCGACCTCTGCTTCGTAAAAGTCGCCGATCTTCGACAACATTTCGTCCACCGCACCCGTCTGCTCACCGACGGCGATCATCTGCACGACCATTCCCGGGAACACACCCGACTCCGAGAGCGGTTCCGCGATGGTTTTCCCTTCGGCGATCGAGGCCTTGGCTTTCAGTACCTCTCGCTCGACCACCACGTTTCCGGCCGATTTGGCCACGATCTCGAGCCCATCCAGGATCGGCACACCCGAGGAAAGCATGGTGCTGAGCGTGCGGCTGAAGCGTGCGACCGCTACCTTTCTCAGCAGGTCGCCGAAGATAGGCAGCTTTAGGAAGAGGCTATCGAAAAAGTACTTTCCCTTGGGTGTGGAGTAGATGTATCTCAATAGGAACACCATGGCGATGGCGCCGAAGAACCCGTAGGCGATGTACGACTGCACCCAGTGCGACAGCGTGACGACCACTTGGGTGGGCGCGGGCAGCGCCCCCCCGAAGTCTGCGAACATCTTCTCGAACACCGGGATCACCTTCCACAGCATGAACACCACGATCCCGCCTGCAACCACGCTGACGGCCACGGGGTACACCAGCGCGCCCTTCACCTTGGCCTTTAGCGCCTGCGCTTTCTCCAGGTGGATAGCGATCCGGTTCAGGATCGTGTCCAGCACGCCGCCGACCTCACCCGCTCCGACCAGGCTCACATAGAGTCGATCGAAGACCTTCGGGTGCTTGCCGAGCGCCTCGGCGAAGGTCGAGCCAGCCTCGACATCGGCCTTGACAGCCAAGATCACTTTCTTGAAAGTTGGATTCTCCTCCTGCCCACCGAGGATGTCGAGACACTGGACCAGCGGAAGCCCGGCATCGATCATGGTCGCGAAGAGACGGGTGAAGACAACCAGACTCTTGGTGCCGACGCTCGGCTTGAGGAACTCGAAGTACTCTGAGAGGTCTTTGCCCTTGACACGGACATTCGTCGGCATGATGGCCTGGGCCCGCAGCGCCGCCGTCACCGCTTTGTTATTCGTTGCCGTCATGACGCCCGACTTAATCAGGCCGTCGCGCGTTTTGCCTTCCCATTGAAACTCGGGCATGCTGAGACTCCTGCGCCCTTAGCCCGCTCAGACCGCCCCGGAGCTGCGCCGACGCGGGAGCGGCAGCGAGTTCGGGTTCGAGATCAGGTTTCGGAACTCGTCGTGGTCCAGGCTGCGCGACAACGCAGCCTCCATCGTGATCTGACGTCGCAAATACAGATCCGCCAGCGACTGGTTCATGGTCTGCATGCCGAACTTTTCCTGGCCGATCTGCATTTGTGAGTAGATCTGGTGAAGCTTGTCCTCGCGGATGAGGTTGCGGATCGCTGCGTTCGGTATCAGCAGCTCCATCGTTAGCACGCGGCCCGCGCCACCGGCGCGAGGCAGCAGCGCCTGGCACAAGATCCCGGCCAGCACGAATGAAAGCTGCGCGCGAATCTGCGACTGTTGGTGGGCCGGGAAGACATCGATGATTCGGTTCATCGTCTGAGCGGCAGAGTTGGTATGCAGCGTCGCAAACGCGAGATGCCCAGTCTCCGCTACCGTGAGCGCGGCTTCGATCGTCTCCAGATCACGCATCTCACCGATCATAACGACGTCGGGATCCTGCCGCAGGATGTAACGTAAAGCGGTACCGAAGCTCTTGGTGTCCGATCCTACCTCACGCTGGTTGATTACGCAGCTTTTGTGGCTGTGCAGATACTCGATCGGGTCCTCGATCGTCACGATGTGCTGGTGGGTCTCGCCGTTGATCTTATCGATCATGGAGGCCAGCGTGGTTGACTTCCCACTTCCGGTCGGGCCCGTCACGAGGATGAGGCCAGAAGGCCTCTTGCAGAGCTCCGGCACCGCCGGCGGTAGCCCCAGAGTCTCGATGTCGATGATCTTGAAGGGGATTTGTCGAAACGCCGCAGCGACCGCGCCGCGCTGAACGAAGAAATTGGCGCGGAAACGTGAGAGCCCCTTCACACCGAACGACAGGTCCAGCTCGTTCGACTCCTCGAACTTGTGCTTCTGGGCATCCGTGAGGATGGAGTAGGACGCCTGCTTGGTGTCCTGCGCCGTGAGCGGAGCCATCTTCAACGGGCTCAGCTTGCCATCGATGCGCAGCTGCGGCGCGCTACCCGTTGTCAGATGCAGATCCGACGCGCCCTTCTCGACCATCGCCTTGAGAAGCTGGTGCAGATTGACCATGGATGTTCCTAAGTGCCCGCCGCAGAGATCCGGAAGACCTCGCTGAGGGTTGTCACACCTTCCAGCAGTTTATTGAGAGAGCTGCGGCGAAGCGTCTTCATACCCTCGCGGATGGCTTCCTTCCTGATCTCGGCCGAGCTCGCGCCATTCAGGACGAACTCTCGGAGTGTTTCAGACAGGACCATCACCTCGTAGACGGCGAGGCGTCCCTTGTAACCGGTTTCGGAGCAATTCCCGCAGCCGCGGCCGCCCCGCGGCGTGCAGGCGGCTGCCTCCTTGGCGCTCATCCCGGCCGCCTCCAGCTTCTCGCGCGTGGTCTCGGGATCCGGCTCCACACATTCCCCGCAGATCCGCCGTACCAGACGCTGGGCGACCACGCAGTTGATTGAGCTGGAGACCAGGAACGGCTCGATTCCCATGTTCAACAGTCGATTGATGGTGCTGGGCGCATCGTTCGTATGCAGGGTCGAGAGCACCATATGACCGGTGAGCGCGGCTTTGACGGCGATCTCCGCCGTCTCGAAGTCACGAATCTCACCGACCATGATGATGTCGGGATCCTGGCGCAGGAACGCACGCAGCGCGCTGGCGAAGCTCAATCCGATTCCTTCGCGCATCTGGACCTGGTTGATCCCCGGAAGGTTGAACTCGATCGGATCCTCCGCGGTTGAGATGTTCTCCGTAGTCGTGTTGAGCTCCGAGAGCGCCGAGTACAGGGTCGTGGTCTTGCCTGAGCCGGTGGGACCGGTCACGAGCACCATGCCGAACGGCTGGTGGATCGCGTGGCTGAAGGCCTCGAACTGCTCCCGCTCGAAGCCGAGCTTGGTCATGTCCAGCTGCAGGTTTGATTTATCCAGCAAGCGCAACACGATCTTCTCGCCAAAGAGGGTAGGAAGCACAGAGACGCGATAGTCCATCTCCTTGTTCCGCCCGAGCTTCAGCTTGATGCGGCCATCCTGGGGCAGACGGCGCTCCGCGATGTCTAGCTCCGCCATGATCTTGATGCGGGACGTGAGCGGGTTCTTGAGCTTGCGCGGCGGCTTCATGACTTCGTACAGAACACCGTCGATGCGGTAGCGGACGCGGAAGCTCTTCTCGTAGGGCTCGATATGGATATCCGAAGCCAGCTTCTTGATGGCATCGGTCAGGATCAGGTTGACGAGCTTGACAACCGGTGCATCTTCCGTCTCCCGCTCCAGCTCAGTGATGTCGACGCCATCCTGTTCGGAAACGACCTCGAGGTCGCCATCATCGAAATCGGCCATGACAGCGTCGAGGGATGTCCCGGTGTCGTAATACTTCTCGATCGCGCGGCGAATGGCCTCTTCCGCGGAGACCACGACCTCCACGTCATAGCCTGTGAGGAACTTGACGTCGTCAACCGCGAAGATGTTGGAAGGATCTGACATCGCCACGATCAGGGTCGAGCCCGCCCGGTTGACCGGGATGATCGTGTGTTTGACGGCGACGTCCTCTGGGATCAGCTTGATGACCTCGGGATCAACCTCGAAGTCATCCAACGAGATGGACGGCACGCCGTACTGATTCGAGATAACCTCGGCGAGGTCATCTTCCTTGATGAACCCGAGCTTGGTGAGCTCGAGACCCAGGCGCGTGCCCGCAACTCGCGTCTCTTCCTTGGCCCGGTCGAGCTGCTCCGGCGTGAGGAAGTTCTTTTGTACAAGTAGCTCGCCGATGCGATCGTTCAACGCACCCCTCCCGTCGCGATGCTGACCTCCACGGCGCTATAGCCGCGCATGGGTCTGCGCTCGCTGAGGATTATCGGTGCCCCTTGGGGGGAGCTTTACAAAGCTACGGGCCGCCAGCGCCGTCGGTATTTGTCATCGGCCGACGGAGCGAGACATGAGCGGCGGTAACAAGCTCAAGGACATGCAGCTGCGATGCTAAGCCGTGAGCAGCGTTCTACGAATGCTTCATGCCTGCGCAGGGCCCAGGAGCTGGCGAGCGCGTTCGACATCCTCCGCGATCTGTCGCGCCAGGGCCTCAGCGCCCGGGAAGCGTCGCTCGGAACGAATCCTGGCGTGGAAGCAGAGCTCGAGCCGGCGGCCATACAGATCATCAGAGAAGTCGATCAGGTGCACCTCGGTCACGATCCGGTCCGAGTCGAAGGTCGGCCGGGTGCCTATGTTGGTTACGGAGGGCAGGCTGGGGGCGGACGGGCGGTCCTGCGTGAAAAGCCGAGCTCGCGTGGCGTAGACGCCCGGCTGCGGGATCAGCTCGTTGTCGGGATCGAGGTTGGCGGTTGGAAACCCGAGCTCCCGACCGCGTCCAGCGCCCTCGATCACGGTGCCCCAGACCGTGTAGGGCCGGCCCAGGCAGGCGATCGCGGCCTCGACCCGGCCTTCGTTCAGGAGCCCGCGGATCCGACTGCTGGAGACGTCCTCCTCTCCGACTCGCACCTGCGGAATGATCTCGACCCGAATCCCGAACTCGGGAGCCGCACGCGCCAGGGTGTCGCCGGAGCCTCGGCGGCCCTTGCCGAAGTGAAAATCACGGCCCACGAAGATCTCCAGCGGCGCCACGCGTCGTGCCAGGATCTCCCGCAGAAAGACTTCCGGGGAGAGCGAGGCAAACTCTAGCGTGAAGTGCTCACGGATCATGATGTCGATGCCGGCTTCACGCACGCCGGCGACCAGTTGCTCCCCGCTCATGAGACACGGCGGGCTGCTGTCGGGATAGAGTACGCGGCGGGGATGCGGCTCGAAGGTGTAGAGTGCGGTGGGCCGACCGAGTGCTTGTCCGCGCTCGACCACCGCGTCCAGGAGCGCTTGGTGGCCAACGTGGAGACCATCGAAGTTCCCGACCGTCAGGATGCAGCCGCGAGTGCTGGCGTCGAGGGTCTCGCTTGTTTCAATAATCCTCATCGAGGTTTCCTTTGTAGGGCCTGCGCCCGGCTGTTGCAACGGGGACCGGTGCCCTACCCTCTCGGGCGTGCGGATCATCTCACGTTATCTGCTGGCTGAGTTCGCAAGCGCGTCGGGGCTGGTCTTCATCGCACTCTTCATCACGTGGGTGGCGGCGGACGCCCTGCGGAATATCGACCTGCTGGCGAGCACCCCGTCCGCCGCGTTCCAGCAGGTGCTGCTAGGAGCGATGGAGATGGTTCCGCTGGCGGTGCCGATCTCGTGCCTGGCCGGCGTCGTCTGGAGCCTGTCACGCGCGATTCGATATCGGGAGATCACCGCAATCCGTTGCGGCGGGATCCGTCTACAATCCGTCCTGGTTCCGATCCTCGTACTGGCCTTCCTGCTGGGTGGCGCTCTCGTCCTGTTCGAGGACCGGGTTCTCATCCCTACCCGCATGGCGCTTCTGGCCCAGGACGGCAACGACCCAGCGGGAGCGGAGAGACCGCCCAAGTATCTGAATGGACGCTGGTGGTACGCGAGCGGCACGTCGATCTTCTCGGCGCGCGAGTACAATGCCGCCGAACGGACGCTGCACGACGTGACCGTCTTCAAGCTGAACCGGCAGCGTCAGATCGAGCAGCGGATCGATGCGGAGCGAGCGTTGAACCGCGAGGGAAGCATCTGGGAATTTCATAGCGCGCGCTCTCTGACGTTCAATGGGGGTCACGGGCTCGAGCAGCGCGAAGTGGAGTTCCTGAGCCTGGACCTGGGCCTCAGCGGCCAGGACCTCGCCCGAGCGGGTTCGCCACTGGCGATCACGACCCTCCACAAGCTGGCTCGACGCCTCCGAGAGTACCGGACGGGCGATAGCACTTTGACCGCACTCCAGGTCGCCTTCCACGCCAGAATCGCTCAGCCGCTGGCCGTCCTGATACTCGTCCTGCTCGCGATCCCCTTCGCGATCGGTGAGGTGGAGCGGGCGGACTGGCTGCCCCGGGCTCTCCTGCGCTCGCTGGCGGTCTGTGGCGTCTACTGGCTGATGTGGAGCCTGGCCCTGTTGACCGGGCGCAGCGGCCTGGTACCGGCGCCCTTCCCCATCTGGGGCGTCACGCTGCTCTTTCTCGGCCTCGGGGTTTGGCGTTTCCGCGGGGTCAGGGAGTAGATCCGGGTCCAGCCGAAAAGAGATAGCGCAGGAAGGGCAGCTTCGGGGACAGGATCAGCGTGGTTCCCTCATCGAGCGCCTTCTCGTAGGCCTCCAGACTGCGTATAAAGGCATAGAACTCGGGATCTTTCCCGTACGCCTGCGCGTAGATATCGGCGGCCTCGGCATCTCCCTCGCCACGCAGCACCGCCGCCTCGCTGCTCGCCTCCGCTCGAACCACCTG